>JBFHPX010000115.1:0-7745 GCA_041592575.1 Alcanivoracaceae bacterium | reverse complement strand
GCAGATCTTCATGGGAATCTGGCTCGAGGAAAATGGCGTCGGCATTGATCAAGTCCAGTTCGTGAATGTCATCATGGATGAAGCCGTAGGCGCGATGCTCGGTGGCGATGTGGCGGCGGGAGAGTTCTGGGAGCCCTTCGGCAGCAAGGTGCTGGCAGGCATGCCTGGCGCGCAGGTCGTAGCCACCTCTGCGGAGGAGAAGTGGATCAGTACCGCCCTGCTCGGCGACGGCATGTATATGACTTCCGCTCTGCTAGACGAGCGCCCCGAGGCGGCGGCACTGGCCATGAAAGCTTACTTTGCTGCTGTTGACTGGTGGAAAAAGAACCCGGCAGAAGGCAACAGGATCATCGCCGATGCCATTCAGTTCTCCGTTGACGACGTGGCGATGGTGATCGGCAGCGATGGTCAGATCAACAAAGGCGGCATCTGGGTATTCGACAAGCAGGAGGCTGGAACCTTTATGGGGTTACTACCCGGCGAGCTACCGCTTGGCCTGCGCAGTGGTCAGATCATCGAGCACTGGAATACCACCAATGAATGGTGGATCAAGTTTGGTCAGGCCGCATCCATGCACGACTGGACTTCTGGTGTTGTCACTACGCCACTGGCAACGGTGCTGAGTGATAGCGGGCTCCTTACGGAGGCAGAATGAGCGTCGTAATTCCTGCCGTTCATAGCGGGCTTGCGGTAAAGCGGCTGGGGAAAATATTTCCCCGCCGCGGCGGAGCTGTTGTTGCTGTCGAGGATGTCAGCTTTCAGGTAGAGCCTCGGCAGGTTTGCATCCTGCTGGGGCCCTCCGGTTGCGGTAAATCGACAGTACTTCGCATGATTGCCGGACTGGAGCATCCCAGCACCGGCTACATCAATCTGAATGGCACCCCGGTGACCGGGCCAGCCAGAGAGCGCGGCATGGTCTTTCAGGGATATACTTCATTCCCCTGGCTTACCGTGCGCGAGAACGTTGGCTATGGCCTGAAAATTAATGGCGATGTTAACGCCATGCGCGAGGGCACCGTCGACTACTATCTTGACCGTGTGGGCTTGAGCCGATTTGCAGACGCCTGGCCGCATCAACTGTCGGGCGGCATGCGTCAGCGCGTCGCGCTGGCCCGCGCATTGGCAACTTCACCCCATCTGCTATTAATGGACGAGCCATTTGGTGCGCTTGACGCCGAAACCCGATGGCAAATGCAGGAGCTGTTACTGAGCGTGATCAGGAAAGAACGAATGACCGTTGTCATGGTGACCCATGATGTTGAAGAGGCGCTACTGCTGGGCGATCAAATCGTCTTTCTATCCAGCCACCCCGGTAGAGTTCGAACCGTAATACACCCGCCATTCAAGGCAGATGATGCCATCTGCACCCGCGAGGCGCTCCGGTCACACCCTGACTATGCAGCCATGGAGCGAGACATTCTGGCAATGATGCGTGAGGAGGGTGGCAGGCACTGACATCCATGGTATGACCGCCTGATTTGGGTCGCGCTAATGAACCCTGTGCCGGTAACGCTGTCTATCCGGCTCTCCCGTCTGGGTCATTGAACAACATCATGCGCTTCCTGAGACCCCTGATACTCAGTCTGATCAGCCTTGCCCAGAGACATCCCGGACTACTGGCGGCGTTTGGATTCTGCTCTGGGTTGGCCAGTTTTTTACTGATTGAACGGAGCGAACAGCTGGCACAGGGCATCGCCCTGATGATGCTGGTCAGCTGGACGTGGCTAACCCTTGAGCAGACCCTGCGTCAGGGGGTGCTATCCCGCTTCGGGCTGGATTTGCCGCCAACGCTGATACGCTTCGCCACCCAGATGGTACATCAGGAAAGCTTGTTCTTTGTCCTGCCTTTCTTCATTGCCGCTACACATTGGCACACCGGTCAAGTGGCCGTTACCGGACTACTCGGACTTTGTGCACTGGTGACGCTGATTGATCCACTCTACTACCGCGGCCTGGCACCAAGGCGCACCTTGTTTGTGATATTCCACGCGCTGGCCCTGTTTGCCACCCTGCTTGTGGCGCTGCCAATCATTGTTCACCTGACAACATCCGAAAGTTTTGTTGCCGCACTGTGCATTTCCTTGCTGCTGAGCCTGCCAGGTCTGAAAGCACTGTTTCCTGCTGATGCACTATGGCGAGTTCCACTGCTCGCCATCATTCTTGGGGCGCTGACGTGGGGAACCTGGCTGCTGCGCGAGTGGGTGCCGGGCGTGCCGATGCGCCTTGCCAGCGTGTCAGTCACCCACGAACTGAATCGTGAGCACCGCATTCCGGGCGAGCCTGTCACTGAGGTGGAAGCCAGCAAGTTGCACTGGGATGGCCTGTATGCCTGGACTGCCATTCGCGTGCCGCGGGGGTTGCGCGAAACCGTGTACCACGTCTGGCGGCAAAATGGCGAACAGGTTGATCGCATTCCGATGACTATCAGTGGTGGTCGTGATGAAGGCTATCGTGCCTGGAGTCATAAACTGCATTTCCCGGTCGACCCGGTCGGTGACTGGGAGGTGCAGGTGGTAACAGGTACGGGCCAGATGATCGGCATGGTGCGCTTTCGGGTAACACCCGCACTAGCACTGGCTCACGGAGAGCAGCCCTTTGCAGACGATTGAGCCATTATTCCAGCGGCCAATTGTGATCGAGCCTGTGAGCCGGTATAACCTGTGATCACTGCAGGCAACCGCTTATTCCGATATGAAAATGATACATGGACATGTTGATCCGGCATTTCAGGCTGTGGGCAAGGCTTTTCACGAACAGCTCCAGAAAACTTCCGGCGGCGGTGCAGTCTGTGTTTATCATCGCGGCCGCAAGGTGGTTGATCTCTGGGGCGGCATACGCGATGACCACGGCAACCCGTGGCAGGAAGACACCCTCAGCGTTTCTTTCTCCACGACCAAGGGCGTGACCGCAACATTACTGCATCAGCTGGTAGCCGAGAACAAGGTTGATTACGACACTCCGGTTGCACACTACTGGCCCGAGTTTTCTGCAAACGGCAAGTCAGCGATAACCGTTCGTGATTTGCTTACCCACCGCGCCGGAATGTACGGCATGCGGGATCTGAAACTGTCGTTTGAGGACCTGCTTGACTGGGACAGAGCCTGTACTGCATTGGCCGCTGCGCCAAGCAATCGTGAGAAGGCACCGCATAGCGTATACCACGCGCTAAGCTATGGATGGCTGGTTGGCGAAGTCATTCGTCGCGCAGGTGGTGACTCGATTACCAATCTGGTTCAGGAGAAAATTGCCCGCCCGCTTGCACTGGATGGTTTCCACATAGGCGTTCCCGACGCCGAACATCATCGCGTCGCCACCTTGTTGATGGGGCGACCGGAGGGAGCGCCTAAGAGACCTTCTTCTTCCCGTAGTTCTCTGAGAAAAATAATTAGAAAAAACCTTCGCAGCGGGTTGATCACGTTGCAGCAACGTGGGCTGGCCCCCGACCTGTCTTCCTTTGAAGATGCGGTAAGTGTACGCGGGTTCCATCCGCGCAAGCTGGTGACTGCAGAGGGGCTGCGTGCCGCCATGCCGGCGGTGAACGGGACTTTTACCGCGCGATCGCTGGCACGCATGTATGCTGCATTGGCTAACGGTGGCGAACTCGACGGCGTGCGTATACTGAACGCCGATATGCTACCGGTGATTAGCGCCCAGCAAGTTGATACTCTGGACCGGGCATTGTTCTCACCGATGCGCTGGCGACTCGGATATCACCAACCTTATGTACTGAGCAAGCGCAGGCCACGACAGGCCTTTGGCCACTTTGGCTTTGGCGGATCAGGCGCCTGGGCGGACCCTGCGAGAAATCTTTCAGTGGCACTGACCGTCAACGCCGGCAGCGGCACACCCTGGGGCGACATGCGAATACTGAAAATTGGCGCTGCCGCTCTGCGCGGCGCCAATCGCTCAAGATAATATTCGGGTTCATGAAAAAGAACTAAAAATGAGATAAGCCCAAGCCCGCTTGAATATGGAGCAGTATAAGGCGATAGTGGCACCCTCCCCCAAGGCAACCTGGACCGTCGCCATGAAAAAGCTGCTACTCGCCGCCTCTATTACTGCCCTCTCCGTCACCGCCATCGCCGAGCACAAAGTGCCTGCCAACTACGGCTACCTTGGCCTGCACCTGTCGCAGCACTATTTCGATCTGGGCGGCCATATCGCACCACCCGATGTTGAAGAAGGGCTGATGCCCGGCGCCCAGTTCGGCATCCGCTTCAAGGACCAGTGGTCCATTCAGGGCTGGTGGGGCGAGGGCGATATGGACCTGGAAGCAGGAGGTGGCGATGTCGAGTTCACCCACTACTTTATTTCCGCTCGTCATCATTATCAGGACACCGATTGGCTCGGTTTTGAGCCCTATACCGGCGCCGCCGTTGGCCAACTTGAAATCGAAGGCAATGAAGAAACTCTCGGCGCATTCGAAATGGGCCTGCAGCGTGGCCTGAGCAAGCACTTTGTTCTCGACCTGGGCGCGCGCCCGAGCTACAGCTTCGATAACGAGCGCTGGGACGGCGAAATCTATGCCGCCATCAACTTCGTCATTGGCGGTGATGATGCGGAAAGCGGCGGCAGCGATCCTCAGCCGGCACAAATAGTGGAACGCGCCACGGAACAGGTAAAAGTGGCCGTCGTTGACAGCGATGGCGACGGCGTAGCGGATCCGGCCGACAAGTGCCCCGATACCAGCGCCGGCGCCAAGGTCGACGAGTCCGGTTGCAACGTTGTTTTGACAGAAGATATCCGCGAAACCCTGTATGTACAGTTCAACGTCGGCGGCACCACAGTGGCCGAAGCTTCGATGGCGGAGATTGGCCGGATTGCTGAACTCATGCGCGAGTTCCCGGACGTGCAACTGTTGCTGGAAGGCCACACTGACAGCACGGGTGGCGCCGACCTGAACCTTCGTCTTTCGCAGCAGCGCGCCGCTGCGGTCAAGCAGGTACTGGTTGACCGATTCAGCGTTAACGGCAGCCGTATCGACACCGTCGGCCGCGGACAGGATGCTCCGGCGTTCAGCAACGATACCGCGGAAGGTCGTGCCAAGAATCGCCGTGTCGAGGCCGTTCTTAAAGCGCAACGAACCCTGACTCAATAACAAAAAAAGGGGCCGGAAGGCCCCTTTTTTTATTTGTTCAGTTCTATACCGCAGCGCCACTCTGATGGCGACTATACTCAACGCAGTTCCGCCCCCTCTGTTTGGCCCGGTACAACATCTTGTCCACTGCATCAATGAATGCTTTCTGGTCGACCGCACCTGTCGGCACAATCGTCCCTACCCCAAGACTCACGCTAAGATACGGATCAGCCTTTGATCGATGATGCGGAATCATTTCCTCCAGCACCAGACAGCGGCACTTTTCTGCAACCAGCTCTGCGGCCTCAGCATCCGTCTCCGGCAGCACCATGACAAACTCCTCGCCGCCAAAACGGGCAACGAAGTCACGTGATCGTGAGGCGGCCTTGCCAAGTACTCCGGCAACCCGCTTGAGACATTCATCGCCGGCGAGATGGCCATAATGATCGTTATATTCCTTGAAATAATCGATATCCAGCATCACCAGTGAAAGTGGCCTGCCGCTACGACGGGCATTGGCCCATTCGCGTTCCATTACCACATCAAACATGCGCCGGTTTGGCACCTCGGTGAGGCCGTCCCGATAAGACAGCTCCTCCAGCTCACGCTGCAGGCGCAGCAAGGCCTCTTCGTTTTCCTTGCGCTCGCTGATATCGAACATGAAGCCAACCAATGCCTCGACCTCACCATTGCTGCCGCGCACGACATGAACAACATCGCGAATCCAGACATAGTTGCCGTCCGCCGTCAGCGCACGATAATCCGCTTCATGGTCGATCCCCGACTGTGACTGGGACACGCAGAAATTCACCACATACTCGCGATCTTCCGGGTGCATCCGTTCAACCCAGTCATCGATGCTGATCCAGCTCTCCGGGGTCCAGCCCAGCAGCTCCTCGATCTGCGGGCCGATATAGGTGAACCGCATCGTTTCCCAGTCAATGCGCCATGGAATGGCCCTGGTGGACTCCAGCAGAGTCTTGTAGAAGGCATCATTCGGTTCTGACGCGTGCGGATGAATGGTCATACGGGTCCTTGCTGGCGGCCGGAGCACCGCAATAGGAATCGGCTGAATCAAACAGGATTGTGCCGCGCCCGCAACCTTCCAACAAGGCGATCTTGCAACGATTCAGGCCCCACCCTACCCGGCTACCCGGCCACCGCCTACAATGTCTGCCATTAGGTAGCAGGACACATCCATGACCCTCCAGTTCAGCAAGATGCACGGCCTTGGTAACGATTTTATGGTTATCGACGGGGTCCGCCAGAACCTGCCGGCCAGTGGCCTGCCGCTGCCGGCGGAGCGGATTCGGGCGCTGGCTGACCGGCACTTCGGTATCGGCTTTGACCAGCTACTGGTGGTGCAGCCGGCGTCCTCGCCGGGAGTGGATTTCCGCTACCGGATCTTCAATGCTGATGGTTCCGAGGTGAACCAGTGCGGCAATGGTGCCCGCTGCTTTGCCCGCTTTGTCCGCGACCAGGGCCTGACCGACAAGGATTCCATCCGGGTCGAGACGGCGTCCGGCCAGATGACCCTGAACCTGACCAACGATGGCCAGGTCACGGTGGACATGGGCGCGCCGCGCTGGGCGCCGAAGGACATCCCACTGAAGGCCAGTGAGGAGGCCGAAACCTACTTTATCGTCGCCGGCAAGCAGGCCTTCGAGGCGGGCGCCGTCGGTCTGGGTAATCCGCACTGTGTGCTGCTGGTGGAGAACGTTGACAGCGCCCCAGTGGAGACCGTCGGCCCGCTGCTGGAGAGCCATCCGGACTTTCCGGAACGGGTCAACGTCGGCTTCATGCAGATCGTTGACCGTGGCCATATTCGCCTGCGCGTGTTCGAACGTGGCTCCGGCGAAACCCTGGCCTGCGGCTCGGGCGCCTGTGCGGCGGTGGTGGTGGGTCAGCGGCGCGGCCTCCTCGATGACACCGTGCAGGTAGACCTGCCCGGCGGCTCGTTGTCGATCCGTTACGCTGGCCAGGGGGGCATTCTGATGACAGGCCCGGCGGCCCACGTCTATGATGGCCGCATCGAGACTTGAGGGGGTTCGAGGATGAGTGAGGAAAACGCCACCAGCGCCGAGCAGGTCACCGCCTGGTTGCGCCACCACCCGGACTTCTTCCAGACCCGGCCGGACCTGCTTGAGCTGATGCGCCTGCCGGACCCGCGCGGCGAAGCGGTGTCGCTGCTGGAACGTCAGGCCAGCATCCTCCGGGATCGCAATACCGAACTGCGCGAACGCCTCAATGCCCTGCTCGATATTGCCCGCGAGAACGACAGCCTGTTCGAAAAAACCCGCCAGCTGACCCTTAAATTGATGGAGGCCAAGGGGCTTGAACCGCTGTGCAAGGCGCTGATCGACAGCCTGAAAACCCAGTTCGGCTCGGATGCAGTGACTCTGCTGATCTATGACCGCGATATCCCGGTTGATGGCGCACTGCGCGAGCATGTCCGCGCGGTCGACAGCAGTGCCCAGCACGACGCGCTGCAAACCCTGCTGCGTCAGGGCAAGGCGGTTTGCGGCATTCTCCGTGACGATGAAGTGCGCGAACTATTCCCGCAGCACGCCGATGAGGTGAAATCAGCCGCCATGGTGCCGCTTGATTTCCAGGGCCGTCAGGGCCTGCTCGCCATCGGCAGTTTCGACGAGCACCATTTCCGCAGTTC
>JBFHPX010000114.1:0-7775 GCA_041592575.1 Alcanivoracaceae bacterium | reverse complement strand
TGAGGACCAGATCCAGCAGCTCACCGACCGGTTTGTCGGCGAAGTCGACAAACTGCTCAAGGAAAAGGAAGAGGAGCTGATGACGGTCTGAGGACCGTCGCAGTGACATCCGCTGACGGACCGCTGTGCGGTCCGTTCCTGGTTTGGGGCGCACCTTTGCAATCAGCTGCACCGGATATTGATTCGCACGTCGGCGAGCTGCCGCGACATGTTGCGATCATCATGGATGGCAACAACCGCTGGGCCCGCGCCCGTGGTCTGGCTGGTGCCGAAGGTCATCGCGCCGGCGAACAGGCGGTACAGGCAGTGATCCGCGCGGCGGCAGAGCGCGGCATTGAAGTGGTTACCCTGTATGCCTTCAGCTCCGAGAACTGGCGCCGCCCGGAAGACGAAGTCCGGCATCTGATGAGTCTGTTTTTGAAAGCGCTGGCCAGTCGCGTGGCGGAGCTGCATGACAATCAGGTCCGGCTCCGGTTTATCGGCGAGCGCAGCGCTTTCAGCGCCGAGCTGCAGCAGGGCATGACCGATGCCGAAGCGCTGACGGCAGGCAATGCGCGTATGACCGTGGTGGTAGCGGTGAATTACGGCGGCCAGTGGGATATCGCCGAGGCGGCACGACGGTTGGCAGAGCAAGTGCAAACCGGTCAGTTGGCACCGTCCGATATCAATGCCGAGCGGCTGGCGCAACATGTCTGTCTGGCCGATCTGCCGCCACCGGATCTGTTGATCCGCACCGGCGGCGAGCAGCGCCTGAGTAATTTCCTGCTCTGGCAGGCCGCCTACAGCGAGTTCTGGTTCAGCCCGGTGCTGTGGCCGGATTTTGATGCGATGACGCTGGATCTGGCGCTGGCTGACTACGCCGGTCGGCAGCGCCGGTTTGGCCGTTCCGGTGAGGAAGTGGCCAGCCTGAAAGGAGAGGCCTGATGTTAAAGCTGCGCATCATCACTGCGCTGGTACTGTTACCGATTGTGCTCGGCGCCCTGTTTCTGCTCGAGCGGCAGGCCTTCGCGCTGGTGGCGGCGGCATTTTTTCTCGCTGCTGGCTGGGAATGGTCGGCCATGGTCAGTGGCCTGAACAAGACCATGAGGGTGGTATGGGTTGTGTCGCTGGCGGCGCTGCTGGCGGCGGCGGAATGGTTCCGTCCGGTCTGGTTGCTGAGCTGGGTGCCGCTGGTCTGGGTCGGTGCGCTGGTGCTGGTGCTCGGTTATCCGGGCAGTGCCCGCTACTGGCGGGCGCCGTGGAAACTTGTGCTGATCGGTTATGCCCTGCTGGTGCCGTCCTGGGCGGCGCTGGTGCAGGTGCAGTCGCAGGGTGCTCTCGGCCTTGCCGGTCCCTGGGCGCTGCTGTTTATCCTGCTGTGGGTCTGGGCGGCGGATACCGGGGCCTATTTTGCCGGCCGGGCGCTCGGCAAGCACAAGCTGGCGCCGAAGGTCAGCCCCGGCAAAACCATCGAGGGACTGGTTGGTGGGGTGGCGCTGGCACTGGCGGTGGTGGCGGTGGTGGCCTGGCAGGCGCCGGTGGAAGGCAATCGTCTTTTGCTGCTGCTGGTGGCGCTGGTGACGGTGCTGGCTTCGGCGCTCGGTGATCTGTTTGAAAGCATGGTCAAGCGCGAGGCTGGAGTGAAGGATAGCGGCACCATACTGCCCGGTCATGGCGGCATGCTCGATCGTATCGACAGCGTCACGGCGGCGCTGCCAGTGGCGTTGATGGCACTCAGTCAGCTCGGGTTACCCGGCGGTGTCTGAGATGCAGCGGGTTACCGTGCTCGGCGCCACCGGCAGCATCGGTGTGCAGACGCTGGAGGTGCTGGCGCTGCATCCGCAGCGCTATCAGGTGTTTGCGCTGGCCGCTTTCACCAAATGGCAGCCGCTTGCCGAGCTGTGCCTGAAGCACCATCCCCGTTATGCGGTGCTGCGCGATCCTGCGGCAGCGGCGCTGCTTCGGAACCATCTGCGCGAGCTCGGGTCGCAGACCGAGGTACTGGAAGGTGATCGGGCGCTGGAGCAGGTGGCCGAATCCACTGAAACCGATGTGGTGGTGGCAGCCATCGTCGGCGCCGCCGGGATCAGGCCAACGCTGGCGGCGGTACGGGCCGGCAAGCGCATTCTGCTGGCCAACAAGGAAGCGCTGGTGGTCACCGGCAAGTTGTTTATGGATGCCGTGCGTCAGTATGGCGCGGAGTTGATTCCACTGGATTCGGAACACAACGCCATCTTCCAGTGTCTGCCTGAGTCGGGCCGGTCACTGAACGGGGTGCGTCGGTTGCTGCTGACGGCTTCCGGTGGCCCGTTTCGTAATCACAGCGCCGAGTCGCTGCAACAGGTGACAGTGGCGGAAGCACTGAAGCACCCGAACTGGGATATGGGGCCGAAGATTTCGGTCGACTCCGCCACCCTGATGAACAAAGGGCTGGAGCTGATCGAGGCGAGCTGGTTATTTGCGCTGGATGAGTCACGTATTGATGTCGTGGTTCATCCGCAGAGTGTGGTGCATTCCATGGTGGAATACGAAGACGGTTCGGTGCTGGCCCAACTTGGCACGCCGGACATGCGCACGCCGATCGCCTGTGGCCTGGCCTGGCCGCAGCGAATTGCCTCCGGCGCCCCGCGAATCGATTTTCTCGCGCTTTCGCAGCTGACCTTTGAAGCGCCGGATCTCGAGCGGTTTCCCTGTCTGCGTCTTGCCCGTGAGGCGTTGCGAGCCGGTGGCGCCGCCAGCGCGGTGCTCAATGCTGCCAATGAAGTGGCGGTGCAGGCATTCCTTGATCAGAAACTTTCGTTTATGGGTATTGCTGCCTGCGTTGACGATGCCTTGCAACACTGCGGTGCGGTTGCCTGTTGCAGTCTGGAAGAAGTTTTTGACGCTGACCGGATCAGCCGCGCTCATGCCGGTGACTGGATCAGTCGTCACAGCGGAGTTGTGCACTGATGCAGACACTGCTGGCCTTTATCGTCACCATTATCGTGATCGTGGCAATTCATGAGTTTGGCCATTATCTGGCCATGCGCCTGTTCAACGTGCGGGTGTTGAAGTTCTCCATTGGCTTTGGGCCGAAGCTGCTTGGTTGGCGTGATCGGGCCGGTACTGATTTTGTCATCTCTGCGATTCCATTGGGTGGCTACGTCAAGCCGCTTGACCGCCGTGACTGCGAGATTGCACCGGAGGACGAGGCAGTGGAGTTTTCCGGCAAGCCAGCCTGGCAGCGAGTCATCGTCTACGCCGCAGGGCCGGCTGCCAATCTGGTTCTTGCGTTCCTGCTCTACTGGCTGGTGTTGTTGGGTGGAGAGACCGGCCGCATCCCGGTGGTCGGCGAGATCAAGCCGGATACGGCAGTTGCACAGGCCGGGCTGCGCAGTGGCGATGAGCTGCTGGCGATCGAAGGGCAGCCGACGCCGACCTGGCAGGCAGTGACCAGCGAGCTGATTCGTTATGCCGGTGAGCAACGCGACCTGCGATTGACAGTGATGTCCGCTGACGGTGATCGCCGCGATGTATTGCTGCCGATTCATGTCTGGGCTGCGCAGCAGGAAGACAATCCCTTTACTGTGCTGGGCCTGACCGCGCAGCCGCCGCAGGCGATTGCTGGCAGTGTGCTGGCCGGTAGTCCGGCAGCACGGGCCGGACTGCGAGTCGGCGACCGGGTGCTGGCAGTGGATGGCGAGCCGGTGGCGAACTGGGTCGAGTGGGTGGAGCGGATTCGCGCCAATCCGGACATTGAGCTGACCCTTGAGGTCAGTCGTGGTGGCGAGCGGCTGTCGCTGATGCTGGTGCCGGAAGCGGTAGGCGCGGGAGAAGAAGTGGTCGGCCGTGCCGGCATTGGCATTGCCGGCATGCGGCAGATTCATTATGGTCCGCTGTCGGCTTTGCCGGAGGCGGGTCATCGGGTCTGGCAACAGACCACCATGATCGTCGGCGCCATTGCCAAGCTGTTCACTGGCGAGCTGTCGGTGAAAACACTGGGCGGGCCGCTGACCATTGCCCAGGCGGCTGGCGAAACCGCTGCGGTGGGGGTGGCGACATTCCTGCTGTTTCTGGCCTTTTTCAGTGTCAGTCTCGGTGTCATTAACCTGATGCCGGTACCGATGCTGGATGGTGGCTGGATCGTGTTCGGCGTGGTCGAAATGATTATCCGCCGGGATTTGCCGGAGCGTTTTCTGATGGCAGCCCAGAGTGTTGGCATGGTGCTGGTGCTGGGGCTGATGGTGTTTGCGGTCGGCAATGATATTTTCAGGTTGCTGAAGTGATGCGCGGGGGATTTTTTTTGCGCCTTGTTGTTGCTGTTATCGGTTTCTGCTGCTTGCTGACAGCCTCTCTGGGGGTTGCAGAGATGGTTCCTTTCCGGGTCTCTGATATCCGTGTCGAGGGTTTGCAGCGATTGCCGGTGGAGCGAGTGTTCCGGCATCTGGCGATCCAGAAAGGTGACCAGATTGATACTGGCAGGCTTGCCGATGCCGCGCGAAGTCTTTATGGCAGCGGCGATTTTGATGACGTTGAGCTGGCCCGTGATGGTGACGTGCTGGTAGTGATCGTTCAGGAGCGTCCGTCCATTGCCAAGATTGATATTACCGGCAACAAGTCGATTGATACCGAAGAGTTGCTCAAGGGGCTGAAGGCCGCCGGGCTAACCTCCGGCGAAGTGTTTCGTCGTTCAACGCTGGAAGGCATTACCGGTGAGCTGGAGCGGCAGTATGTTGCCCAGGGGCGATACGGGGCCACTATCGAGACCGAATCGGTGCCATTGCCGCGCAACCGGATTGCACTGAATATCAAGATCTATGAGGGTAAACCGGCCCGTATCCGCGATATCAACGTGGTTGGCAACAAGGCATTTACTGATGAAGAGCTACTGAAAGATTTCCAGCTCAGCTCGTCGCACATGTTTTCGTTCTTCAAGGGAGATGACAAGTATTCCCGTGAGCGGCTCGGTGGTGATCTGGAGCGCTTGCGCTCTTTCTATCTTGACCGTGGTTATGTGAACGTGTCGGTGGAGTCTACGCAGGTTGCGGTTACCCCTGATCGGCGCGAAGTCTACATTGCCATGAACGTCGATGAGGGCAAACGCTATACAGTCCGCAACGTCAAGCTGCAGGGTGATCTGGTGGTGGATGAAGCGGAGCTGACGCCTCTGCTGGTGGTGCGGGAAGGTCAGGTGTTCTCCCAGCAGCTTCTTACCTATACATCGGATCTGCTGACACGCCGTCTGGGTAACGAAGGCTATACCTTTGCCGAGGTCAGCAGCTTTACCGAAACCGATGAGGACAGTGAGACGGTAGACGTCACCTTTTTCGTTAACCCCGGACGCAAGGTGTACGTGCGTCGGATCAGTTTTGCCGGCAATAACAAGACCGTTGATGAGGTGTTGCGGCGAGAGCTCAGGCAGTTTGAGCAGGCCCCGGCGAACAGCGCTCTGATAGATCTTTCCCGGCAGCGCCTGCAGCGGCTTGGCTTTTTCAGCACGGTCGAGGCGGAAACGCCAAGAGTCCCGGGCGCGGAGGATCTTGTCGACGTGGTCTACAAGGTTGAGGAGCAGCCATCCGGCTCCATTGGCGCCAATGTCGGTTACTCCGATGCCAGTGGTTTTATCTTCGGCGCCAACGTCAGCCAGAACAACTATATGGGAACCGGCAACCGGGTTTCCTTTGCGGTCAGTCGCAGTGAAGTTCGCGACAGTTACAACTTCTCTTACCTTAATCCCTACTACACGCTGGATGGGGTAAGTCGCGGCTTCAGTTTTTTCTATACGGAAACCGATTTCAGCGAGACCACCATTACCGAGTATGGTGCCAACCGGCTGGGCGGCGCTGTCAGCTATGGCTATCCGATTTCCGAGTACGCGCGGCTTAACTTCGGCTTTGGTGTTGATGAGCTGGATATTGTTACCGGGTCGTTTGTGGCTTATGAGATTCAGGAGTTTCTTAATCGTGAGGGCCGCAGCAAGTTCCAGTCGCTGAAGCTGAATGGCAGCTGGCAGATGAGCACCCTCAACCGTGGCGTATTCCCGGATCGTGGCTGGTCTCAGAGTGTTTCTACGGAAGTTGCGGTGCCGGGAAGCGATTATCTTTTCTACAAGGTGTCATGGGCCGGGCAGAGGTATTTTCCGGTCAGTCGTCGTTGGACCTTGCGAGCCAGAAGTGATGTTGCCTTTGGTGACGGTTATGGCAGTGATCTGTTGCTGCCGTTCTATGAGAACTATTACTCCGGTGGTATCGGTTCGGTGCGGGGTTTCCGTGCTCGCTCTCTGGGGCCGAGGTCGCCGACATTCCAGTCTGAGGCGCTGTGTGAGAGCGATCCGTTGAACTGTGTTAAAGACCCGGACCCGGACCCGGTGGGTGGTAATTTATTGGCGGAAGTTGGTCTGGAACTGATGTTTCCCCCTCCTTTCGCGCCGGACAGCCGCAGCGTGAGGACATTTTTCTTTGCCGATGCAGGTAATGTATGGCAGACAGAGATTACTGGCCCCGCCGGCTTTGACTTTGATCCTGACCCCGTGCGCTACTCAGCCGGTGTCGGACTAAGCTGGCTGACCGCTATTGGTCCGTTGGGCTTCAGTTTTGCCAAGCCAATTGGCAAGAAACCGGGAGACGATACGGAATCGTTTCAGTTCTCCCTTGGGCAGACTTTCTAGGAGATTAACAATGAAAACAATGAAGATGCTTTTCGCTGCACTGCTGCTTCTGCCGATGCTGGCTTTTGCAGAGCCGAAAATTGTTGTTGTCGATCCCGAGCGGGCATTGGGCGCGACAGAAGAAGTCAAGGCTCGCATCGGCAAGTTTCAGTCGGACATGCAGGGTCAGGAAAACAAGCTGCGTAAGCTGCGTGACGACATCATGAAGATCGAAGAGCGTCTGCAGAAGGAGGGCGTGGCGATGAGCCGTGATCAGAGTCAGTCGCTGACCGATGAGCGCGATGCCAAGATGATTGAGTTCCGTTCTCTGCAGCAGTTGGTGCAGCAGCGCCTGCAGCAAAGCCAGGAAGAACTGCAGACGGCCATGTCGCCCAAGCTGGAGAAGGCAGTTGCCGATCTGTCCAAGCAAAAGGGCTATGATCTGGTGCTGGTCAAGCAGGCTGTACTGTTCTCCTCTCAGTCGGTTGATATCACTGACGATGTGACCAAGCAGATCAACAAGATGAAGTAAGGCGCTGCAGATGATGACGTTGGCGGAAATTGCTGAGCTGTTGAAGGCCGAGCTGCGAGGAGATTCCTCTGTGCAGGTGTCGGGGCTTGGCACCTTGAAGGGTGCCAATTCCGCGCAGATCAGCTTTCTGACTAATCCCCGCTATCGATCACAGCTGAAGGAAACGTCGGCGGCTGCGGTTATCTGTCGTGCAGAGCATGCGGATGAATCACCGGTGCCGGTTCTGGTGGTGGATGATCCGCATCTGGCTTTTGCCATTATCAGTCAGTGCTTTGATATTGCACCGGTTGCAGTGGCGGGAATTCATCCACGGGCAACTGTTGACTCCAGTGCCCGTATTGATGAGTCAGCCAGCATTGCCGCCGGCGTGGTCGTGGAGGCGAATGCACAGATTGGCGCCGGCGCTGTTGTCATGGCCAACAGCGTTATTGGTGTTGGCGCCATACTTGCCGAACAGGTGCGTATCGGAGCAAATGTTACAATCTGCCATGGCGTGCAGATCGGCGCGCGGACTAATATTCAGGCCGGTTCGGTGATCGGTTGTGACGGCTTTGGCTTTGCCTTTAATGGTCAGGGCTGGACCAAGATCGCTCAGGTCGGCGCGGTGCGTATCGGTGAGAGCTGTGATATCGGTGCTGG
>JBFHPX010000113.1:0-7824 GCA_041592575.1 Alcanivoracaceae bacterium | reverse complement strand
TAGCCGAACACCCTGAATCTTTGCTCGCCGTAATCGTAGCGGGTGTCTTCCAGCATGATTGCAGTGCTCCAATCCAGCTCTTCCACTCGAGAAATGGGCAGCCCACGCAGTGCAGCGTTGGCGCTGCTTTTGGCTGGATCAAGAGTAATCAGGCTCATTTATTGTAGATACATTAAAGAGGGTTTAAAACGCCGGCCGTCGGACGAGCAGGCTGAGTGCAGCGGGGCGGCGTGTCTGTCAGAGCAGTGCGATGGACTGGGTGAGCAGATGACGGGGAAATCGGTAAGGCTTGCCGGGCGTGGCCGGCCATTCGTGTCTATAATGCCGCGACCCCGAGGAGGACCACCTTGAAATTGCCGCAGATACGCCGTCGCGAACTGTCCACCCTGTCTGACTGGCAGGATCTGCCGCCGATTCTGGCGCGGGTGTTGGCGGGGCGCGGTATCCAGCGGCCGGACGAGGTGCCGCTCACCCTTGATCAGCTGCCGTCACCGACCCTGATGCCGGGTCTGGAGAAAGCCGTTTCCCTGCTGATGGAAGCCCGCCGCCAAGGCTGGAAGATCCTGATTATCGGTGACTACGACGCCGACGGCGCCACTGCGACGGCGCTGATGGTGCGTGGCCTGACCTTGCTCGGCCTGCCCACCCCGGGTTTTCTGGTGCCGGACCGGTTCGAGTATGGCTACGGCCTGTCGCCGGAAATCGTCGAGCTGGCAAGGCAGGACGCCAGACCGGATCTGATCATCACCGTCGATAACGGCATCGCCAGTCTGGAGGGTGTGGCTGCGGCCCATGCTGCCGGTATCAAGGTGCTGATCACCGATCATCATCTGCCTGGTGATGAGCTGCCGGATGCCGATGCCATTGTGAATCCGCGTCTTGATCCGGCCTCGCCATTTTTGAATCTGGCCGGTGTGGGTGTGGCCTTTTACCTGATTCTGGCGCTGCGCAGTGCTTTGCGTGATGCGGACCTGCTACCCGCCAATGCCAACCCGGCCTCGTTGCTGGATCTGGTGGCGCTGGGCACGGTAGCTGATGTGGTGGTGCTCGATCGCATCAATCGCATTCTGGTGGAGCAGGGCTTGCGTCGCATGCGCGCCGGCCAGTGCATTCCTGGTATTCGCGAGCTGTTGAAAGTCGGCCGCCGGGATCCGGATCGGGTGGTGGCCCAGGATCTGGGTTTTATTGTCGGCCCGCGCCTGAACGCGGCTGGCCGGCTTTCCGATATGACCCACGGCATCAGCTGCCTGCTGTGCGACGATCCCGACCGTGCCCGCGAGCTGGCGGAAGAGCTGGACGGCATTAACCGCGAACGCCGCGGCATCGAGCAGGGCATGCGCGACGAAGCCATGATTCAGGTGCAGCGCCTGAAACAGCAGGGCGACCTGCCGCTGGGTCTGTGTCTGCACGACGAACACTGGCATGAGGGCGTGGTCGGCATTCTGGCCTCGCGGGTAAAAGAAGCCGTACACCGGCCGGTGATCGCCTTCGCCCGGGCGCAGGAAAAAGGCTTGCTGAAAGGCTCCGGCCGGTCCATTCAGGGGCTGCATTTGCGCGACGCGCTGGACGCGGTGGCGACCCGGCATCCGGGCATGCTGCGCAAGTTTGGTGGCCACGCCATGGCGGCGGGGCTGACCCTGGCGGCGGACCAGTTTGAATTATTTCGTCAGGCCTTCGCCGAGACCGTGGCGCTACTTGCGCCGGCGGAGATTTTTACCAGCGTGATCGATACCGACGGCGCCCTCGAAGAAACCGACCTGACCCTGAAAAATGCCGAGCTGTTGGCCCACGCCTTTCCCTGGGGACAGGGTTTCCCGGCGCCGCGTTTCGATGGCGAGTTTGAAGTGCTGGATCAGCGCGTGGTCGGTGAACGCCACCTCAAACTGACTCTGGGTCTGCCGTCCAGCCGCGGGGTCATTGACGCGATTCATTTCAATGCCCCGGTGGCCGACTGGCCGCGTAACTGCCGCCGGGTTACCGGCATCTACCAGCTTGGCGTTAACGAATACCGGGGCCAGCGTACCCCGCAGCTGTTGTTCGAGCACCTGGCCCCTTTGGCCTGAAATCTGACACAAATCAAGCATCCCTTTTTCACGGCGGTGTCTGATAGCATCCACCAGTCAAACGCCGGTCAAGGCACGAGGAGACACCATGAAGACGATTCACAAGTACCGCCTGAGCCCCGGCGACGAGGTGCAGGAACTGCGCATGCCGGAAGACGCCAGCCCGCTGAAGGTGGAGTATTCGCTGCCGGCCAAGGGCATTTTCCTGTGGGCCGAGCTCGACGCTGCCGATGCCATGGACCCGTCCGATGACATGCGTCGCTTCAAGATTTTCCACACTGGTCAGGGTATTCCCGAGGGCGCGGTCTACGTTGGTACTACCTATAACCAGATGGAACCGCGCTCGTATCACGTTTACGAATTGGTGGATTGAGTTCGATTGTATTGCCGCAGGTGATGTGCCTGATTCTTGAGTATGGTGCGGCCTTCCGGGCGGTTGCCCTTTCCGGGGCACGCGTGAATCCATCCATGGAGCTCTTCGGCGCCATCCCTGGCGCCGAGGTCCCCGGAAAGGACAATCGCCCGGAAGGCGTGGGAAGTCTCTGCCAGATTCGCGGCAATACACTCGCGGTGGTTTTGGCGCTGGCGGATGAAAACCGGCCTCACACCCGCTAGAATGCCACCCTTTCCGCCCTTGGTGATGAGTTTTCCATGGAAATCAATCCGCTGCGCAATCAGCTCTCCGATATTCGCCAACGCACCGATGCGTTGAGGGGGTATCTTTGACTACCCGGGCAAACGGGAACGTCTGACCGAAGTCGAGCGCGAGCTCGAAGACCCTGCCATTTGGAATACCCCCGACCGCGCCCAGGCGCTGGGCCGTGAACGGGCCCAGCTGGAAGGCGTGGTAAAAAATCTTGATCGTCTGTTCAGTGGTCTTGATGACTCCGACGAGCTGCTGGAAATGCTCGCCGAAGAAGGCGACGAAGCTGGGCTGGAAGATCTGCAGCGCGATATCGACGAGCTCGAGAAAATTGTCGCGGGCCTCGAATTCCGTCGCATGTTCTCCGGCGAAATGGATGCCTGTAACGCCTATGTTGATATTCAGGCTGGCTCCGGTGGCACCGAGGCCCAGGACTGGGCCGAGATGATGCTGCGCATGTATCTGCGCTGGTGCGAGGATCACGGCTTCAAGGCGGAACTGACCGAAGCCTCTGCCGGTGAAGTGGCCGGCATCAAGAGCGCCACCATTCATGTGCAGGGTGATTACGCCTTTGGCTGGCTGCGTACCGAAACCGGAGTGCATCGACTGGTGCGCAAATCACCGTTTGACTCAGGCGGTCGTCGTCACACCTCTTTCAGTTCCGTGTTCGTGTCGCCGGAAGTGGATGACGATATCGATATCTATATCGACCCGAGCAAGGTGCGTACCGATACCTATCGCGCTTCTGGCGCCGGCGGCCAGCACGTTAACCGGACCGATTCCGCGGTGCGTCTGACTTACGTGTTTACCGACCCGGATACCAAAGAAGAGCACACTGTCGTTGCGGCCTGCCAGAGCGGTCGTTCGCAGCACCAGAACCGCGATGAAGCCTGGAAGATGCTGAAGGCGAAGGTGTACGAGCTGGAAATCCAGAAGCGCAATGCCGAGAAGCAGCGGCTGGAAAGCACCAAGTCGGATATCGGCTGGGGCAGCCAGATTCGCTCCTACGTGCTCGACGATGCCCGCATCAAGGATTTGCGCACCGGCGTTGAAACCCGTAACACCCAGGGCGTGCTGGATGGTGACCTCGACAAGTTTATCGAGGCATCACTGAAGTCCGGTCTGTAAGCGCGGTCGAATGACGGCGATATACCAGGAAAGCATTCATGACTGATGACCAGCACCACCACGATGACAACAAGCTGATTGCAGAGCGACGCCAGAAACTGGATGTGTTGCGAGAGCAGGGTAATCCGTTTCCGAACGATTTTCGCCATGATGTGCTGGCGGCGGAATTACAGTCCGCTCACGGCGACAAGAGCAAGGAAGAGCTGGAACCACTGGCGCTTCGTGCCAAGGTCGCCGGCCGGGTCATGGCCCGTCGTGGTCCCTTTATGGTGCTGCAGGATCAGTCCGGCCGGATTCAGATTTACGCTGACAAAGCCGTCCAGCAGGACATCAAGCATTGGGATATCGGCGACATCGTCGGCGTGGAAGGAGTGCTGCACAAGTCCGGCAAGGGCGATTTGTATGTGATGATCGAGCGTCAGCAGCTGCTGACCAAATCGTTGCGGCCACTGCCGGAGAAGTGGCATGGCCTGACGGATACCGAACAGAAGTATCGTCAGCGTTACGTCGATCTGATTGTCAATGAAGACACCCGGGATGCGTTTCGTATTCGCGCCGGCGTCATCAGTGCCATTCGCCGCTACCTTAGTGAGCGTGGTTTCTATGAAGCGGAAACGCCGATGCTTCAGGTGATTCCCGGTGGCGCCACGGCGCGGCCGTTTATTACCCATCACAATGCCCTGGATGTGCAGATGTATCTGCGTATCGCTCCCGAGCTGTATCTGAAGCGTCTGGTGGTGGGTGGCTTTGACCGGGTGTTCGAGATCAACCGCAATTTCCGCAATGAAGGTTTGTCGACCCGGCACAATCCGGAATTCACCATGGTCGAGTTCTATCAGGCCTATTCCGATTACCGCGACATGATGGATCTGACCGAGGACATGCTGCGCACCGTGGCACGGGAGGTGCTTGGCAAGACGGAAGTGGAATATCAGGGCGAGACCTTTGACTTCGGCAAGCCGTTTGCGCGGATGACGGTGGTCGAGTCGATCCTGCATTTCAATCCGGATGTCAGCCGCGAGCAGCTGGACGATATGGCGCAGGCGAAGGCCATCGCCAAAGGTCTGGGTATTGCCCTCAAGGACAGCTATGGCTTGGGCAAGATCCAGATCGAGATCTTCGAGAAGACGGTCGAGCACCAGCTCAAGCAGCCGACCTTTATTACCGAGTATCCGACTGAAGTGTCACCGCTGGCCCGTCGCAGTGACAGCAACCCGTTCGTTACCGACCGCTTCGAGTTCTTCGTTGGCGGCCGTGAGATTGCCAACGGCTTCTCCGAGCTGAACGATGCTGAGGATCAGGCCGAGCGTTTCAATAAACAGGTGGCCGAGAAAGAGGCGGGCGATGACGAGGCCATGTTCTTTGACGAGGACTACATCACTGCACTGGAATATGGCATGCCGCCGACCGCGGGGGAGGGCATCGGCATTGATCGACTGGTGATGTTGTTTACCGACTCCGCATCGATTCGGGATGTAATTCTGTTTCCGCATATGAGACCTTTGGCACGTTAACAAGGAGAGACAGCCAGCATGAGCGATATCCAGTATCAGGGGCGTCAGGCCCGCCGCGAAGGCAGCGAGCAACGTCGTCGTAGTATTCTGGAAGCGGCCCTGCGGATTATTGTCCGTGAGGGCATTCGCAACGTCCGCCACCGTGCTGTCGCCAAGGAGGCAGATGTACCGCTGTCGGCGACGACCTACTATTTCAAGGATATCTCCGACCTGATTGCTGACACCTTCACACTGTTTGCCGAGCAGGCGATGGCAGATGTGATCGAGCCATTTCGTGATCAGGCGTTTGATCTGCTGGAACAGTTCGATGGTAAGCGGCTGCAGGATCCTGTCGAGCGTCTCAAGCTGATGGATTCGCTTGCTGATATGACTACTTTTTTCCTTTATCAGGAATCACGCGAAAAACGCGACCACCTGATAGCCGAGCAGGCGTTCATGCAGGAGGCAGTGCTGGATGAACGGCTGAGAGATCTGGCGCTGGTCTACGCAAACAAGTTGGTGGAAGTGCTGCAGAGTGCCTGTGAGAAACTCGGCACAGCTGAGCCAGCGCAGGATGCACAGTTAATGTGGGCGTCGATTACCAGTATGGAGCAGAAGCTGTTGCTTGATCCGGCCTTCTCGATGGTGGATCTGCGAGTGCTGGTGCGGCGCATGCTTGAGCTGTTCATGACCTCACGGCATGACTGACAGCGGCGAGCGGGTCCGCCTTGAACCGGGCTGGAAGCAGGCTCTGGCCGGTGAGTTCAGCAGCGACTACATGACCCGACTGCGGGCGTTCCTGCTCGCCGAGAAGCAGCAGGGCAAGACTGTCTATCCAGCCGGTCCGCAAATCTTCAACGCTTTCGAACACACGCCGTTTGATCAGGTCAAGGTGGTGATTCTCGGGCAGGATCCCTATCACGGTCCGGGTCAGGCCCATGGCCTGTGCTTTTCCGTTCCCGAAGGCGTGCCGCCGCCGCCGAGTCTGATGAATATTTTCAAGGAAATCAGCCGCGACTTCGGCACGCCCATGAGCCGTAACGGCAACCTCGAACACTGGGCTGATCAGGGTGTGCTATTGCTGAATGCAACGCTGACGGTGTTACAGGGACAGGCAGGATCTCATCAAGGCAAGGGCTGGGAGCGTTTTACCGATGCAGTCATTGACC
This sequence comes from Alcanivoracaceae bacterium, assembly GCA_041592575.1. Lineage (GTDB taxonomy): Bacteria > Pseudomonadota > Gammaproteobacteria > Pseudomonadales > Alcanivoracaceae > PGZG01. The sequence goes on along the minus strand of JBFHPX010000113.1, from coordinate 1,328 downwards.
GACTGAATCAACACCGGGAAGGTCTGGTGTTTATGCTGTGGGGCAGTTATGCCCAGAAAAAAGGCGCCCTGATTGATCGGCAGCGCCATCTGGTGCTGACCGCGCCGCATCCATCACCCTTGTCGGCGCATCGCGGGTTTATCGGCTGTGGACATTTTTCTCAGGCCAACAAGTATCTGGTCGATCGCGGCCAGCAGCCGATCAACTGGTCGCCGCAGTAAGCTAAGCAGCGGGAGCGGCGCTGGCCGCCCCCGCCGGTTAATTACTGCAGGCGGTACAACACCTTGACATTGCCCGTTGCAGCTTCCGCTGACAGGTAGCCAATGTACTCTCCGGTGCCAACCAGACTGGTCAGTTCCTGAGCATTCGTGACTTCCCGTGGCGGTTTGCCTTGCCCGGTAAAGATCAGTCTCGTCCAGTAGGCCCGCATCTGCTCCGGCGAGCGCCCCATCAGCTTGGCATAGAAGGCTTCGCGATCTGACGAGTTGCTCGGCAGATCGAGCGGTTGCAGGCGCTTGCCGGCAACGCTTTTCAGTTGCCCGGAAAACAGCTGACGCACCTCATTTTCTGTCAGGCTGGTGATGCCTGAATTGCTGCCGGTGACGACCACCAGTTCAGCGTTTCCCAACAGCGGCAAAGCGATTAGTACTAAGATCATCCAGCTTTTCATATCGGATCTCCTTAGAACGCGGCATCAACGGCAAGACGGAAAACCAGCACATCACCGCTGGTCGGTACACCGGAAAACAGTGCGGCGTTAACCGTCGTGTCATCAGTAAAGTCGTAGTAACTGGACGCTTCAGCTTTCAGGGCAATGCCGGTGTCCAGGTCAAAACGTGTGCCCAGTGTCCAGCTCTTTGAGCGCGCCACGTTCTGCGCGGTCAACGCCCCGCAGGAGGCCGGATCCGGAGCGGCAGCGCAATTGGTGTCGGAATCGGTTTCCACCGCCGACCAGGTCAGGTGCGGCATCAGCCGTCCGAAACGGTAACCGGCGGTGACGTAGCCGGCGGTCTGCTTCGGGAACCAGCTGTAGGGAGAGTTGACACTCAGCTCGATCAGCTCGGAGATCACCAGCAGCTTGCCGTTATCGTACTGGGCGCCGATGCTGACGAAGTAACCGAAGCTGCCATCAAGGCTGTAGGGCGCCAGATTCGGTCCCATAACGGCTGACAGGTCGGGCAGATCAAGGTCGGTCTGGCCAATCGAGTAACTGACCCGGGTGCTGAGATTGCCGACAAACGACTTCAGGTTGATGCTGGCCTGATTGTTGACGATATAGCGGCCGACATCGGTGGGTACGTTGGCGGTGCCCCAGGTGACATTGAGGG
>JBFHPX010000112.1:0-7892 GCA_041592575.1 Alcanivoracaceae bacterium | reverse complement strand
GTCCCGCCACCCCATGACACACACTCTGGCCGTCGAAGTTCACTGCCAAACCGAAGCAGGACGAGCAAGAAACGCAAAACAAAGGAACGCAAAACAATAGAATAGGGTGCCGCGATGACAGAACCGCCTGAGCGATCCTGTCATGGCGAGCGCTGGCTTCGGTGACCATAATCGCCGCTTCGTCTGAGCTGATGCGGGAGCGCAACATGAATGTGAAAGACAAGGTAGTAGTCGTGACCGGTGCCGGTCGTGGTCTGGGTCGTGGTATTGCCACCATGTTTGCCGGCAAGGGCGCCAAAGTCGCCTGCGTCGATCTGAATCAGGCCGATCTCGACGAAACCGTGGCCCAGTGCAAGGCCGCGGGTGGTGATGGCAAGGCCTATATGGCCAACGTCGCCAAGGAAGAAGATGTGGTCAAACTGTTCAACGACGTGGTCGCCGATTTCGGCAGCCTGCATGGTCTGGTCAACAACGCCGGCATTACCCGCGATGGTTTGCTGGTGAAAGCCAAAGACGGCGAAATCAGCACCATGAGCCTGCAGCAGTGGCAGGCGGTGATCGACGTCAACCTGACCGGCGTGTTCCTCTGCGGTCGGGAAGCGGCGGCGCACATGATCCGGCTTGGCGTGGAAGAAGGCGCCATCGTCAACATTTCCTCGCTGGCCCGGCAGGGCAGCTTTGGGCAGTCGAACTATTCGGCGGCCAAATCCGGTGTTGCGGCACTGGCCGAGGTCTGGGCAAAAGAGCTGGCCCGCTACAACATCCGCACCGGTGCCGTGGCGCCGGGCACCATCAACACCGACATGATCGCGGCGATGAAGCCGGAAGCACGCGATCGTTTGATCGGCGCGGTGCCGCTCAAGCGTCTGGGCGAGCCGGAACACATTGCCATGAGCGTGCTGTTTATCTTCGAGAACAGCTATTTTACCGGCCGTTGTATCGATACCGATGGCGGTCTTCGTTAACGGCAAGGGTTTTGCGTGCGCTGCGCCCGGGCCGGCATTTGCCGGCCCTTTTTATTGGTGAACAACCCGTTTGCGAAAAGGTTATTCGTGAACAGGTTGTTCATGCACAGGCTGGTTGCAGGCATGATGAGCTGTCGTGGAAAAGGAGAGGCAACATGCCGGTCGCGGTTGATCCGCAATCCGAGTTTGCCCATGCGGTCTATCAGGTGATGGGGGCGATTCCGCCTGGCACTGTGGCCAGCTACGGTCAGGTGGCGGCGCAGGCCGGGTTTCCCCGCCATGCCCGCTTTGTCGGTCGCCTGATGGGCACCTTGCCGCGCGGCTCGCAACTGCCGTGGTGGCGAATCATTCGCGGCGACGGCCGCTCCGGCATGACCGGCGCGGCGGCACAACGACAATTTGACCTGCTAGCGAACGAGGGGGTCGTCGCCCTCAACGGCCGGATCAGTTTTCGCCATTACGGTGCGTTTCGCTGACTGTCGCCAGACATACCAGGCCAGCACGATGGCGGGAATGCCGAGAATGGCGGCATAGCTGAAGAACGCCGGATAGCCGAACTCATCCACCACCACGCCGCTGTAACCGCCAACAAACTTGCCCGGCAGGGTCATCAGGGAACTGAACAGGGCGTACTGGGTGGCGGTGAACTGGCGGCTGGTCAGGCTCGACAAATAGGCAATAAAGCAGACGTTGGCAAAACCTCCGCTGAGATTGTCGGCACTGATTACCAGCGCCAGCCAGAGCAGGTTCGGTTCACTGCCGGCCATCAGGGCGAACAGGATATTGGTGCTGGCGACCATGACGGCGCCGAGCAGTAGTGGCCGCGGAATGCCGTAGCGGACCACCGCCACGCCGCCGACGGCGGAGCCGGCGATGGTCATGAAGAAACCGAAAAATTTTGCCACGCTGGCGATCTGGTCTTTGGAAAACCCCATGTCCAGATAGAACGGATTGGCCATCACGCCCATGGTGATGTCGCTGATCCGGTACACCGAAACAAACAACAGCAGCACCAGCGCATGGCGACCGTAACGGTTGAAGAACTCCATGAATGGCATCACCACCGATTGATGCAGCCAGTGGGCGACACCATGGGACAGGAATTCTCTCGGCGGGATATCCGGTTCCCGGACGGTGAGAGTCGCCAGCACGCCGACCAGCATACACAGCGCCATGCCCTGATAGGCGATCGCCCAGGACCAGTATTCGGCGAGATAAAAGGCGCCGGCGCCAGCCACCAGCATGGCGACTCTGTAGCCGACGATATAGCTGGCCGCCATGGCTCCCTGCAGATTTTCCGGTGCTGACTCGATTCGGTAAGCGTCGATGCAGATATCCTGAGTGGCGGAGCTGAATGCGACCAGCAGGGCCAGCCAGACAAAGCGCTCCAGATGGCCAACCGGCCCGGTCACGGTCATCAGCAGCAGGGCGGTGATAATGCCGGCCTGGGCCAGCAGCAGCCAGCTGCGGCGCTGGCCAAACCAGCGATGCAGAAACGGCAGGCGTAACTGGTCGACGACTGGCGACCACAGCACCTTGATCGAGAACAGGATACCGACCCAGCTGAAATAGCCGATGGTGGCGCGCTCGATGCCGGCGTCACGCAGCCAGGCTGAAAGAGTGGAGAACACCAGCAGGAAGGGCAGGCCGGCGGAGAAGCCGAACAGCAGCATGATCAGGACGCGGGGCTGACGATAGGTGTGCCAGGCGTCCCGAAGGATCAACCACATAAACTCCGCTCCCTTCAGGCGGCCAAGGGTTTATGGCAAAGCCGGTATAGTCTGCATTTGCGACGGCAATCACAAGCATGGGTCGAGCCGCTGACGGGAAAAGCCGGGTGACGACCCGGGAGCCAACCGGCTATAGTCACGGACAGACAAAAACAAGAACAGGATCACGTTTCTGCCATGAGCCAGCGCGATATCAGCATTCTGGTTGTCGATGACGCCAAGTTCTCAAGCGCCGTAGTGGGCCGCACCCTGAAAGCGGCGGGGTACACCGATATCCGTCATGCCTCCAGTGCCAGCGCCGCGCTGGTGCTGATGGAAGAACGTCCGGTGGCGGTGCTGGTGGCGGACTGGTTGATGCCGGAGATGGATGGTCTGGAGCTGACCCGACGGGTACGTCAGCTGGATGAATCCACTAACCGCTACACCTATGTGATTCTGCTGACTGCCCGTGAGGGCGTGTCAGCGCTGAAAAAGGCTTTTGATGAAGGGGTGGATGACTTTGTCAACAAGTCTGCCATGAATGATCAGTTGTTGCCGCGAGTGATGGCGGCAGAGCGGATCACCCGCATTCATAACCGCGTTCTGGTGGAGAACCAGCGGCTGATTGATGCCAATGCCAGACTGCGCAAGCAAACCACGATTGACCCGTTGACCGGTTACGGCAACCGGCAGTACGCCCTCAAGCGACTCGAAGATGCCCTGCGCCAGTCCCGCCAGCGCGGTGGTGCAGCGTGTCTGCTGATGATTCGAATAGACCACTACGAAGACGTTGAACGGCGCCACGGCAAGGCGCTGATGCAGCAGCTGGTGCTGGCGTTCAGCCGACGGTTGCGTCAGCTGGTGCGGCCCATGGATGTGCTGGCGCGAATCAGTCCGGATCATTTCTGCCTGATTACCCATCAGGTCGACAGCGCCAACGCCACCCCGGCCAGTTTCCGGCGTCTTTATGACGGCCTTAATCATCGTGCCTACAAAACAGCCGGTGGTTTTTTCCAGCTTTCCGTCAGCGTGTCGCTGATGAAATCCGTCGACAAGGAGGAAATCGACGGCGAGCTGTTGCTGACTCGCTCGCTGCGCGGGCTCGATGCCTCCCACGACGGCAAGCGCATTGTTGAGCAAGCCCTCAGCGGTTGATGTCTGGCACCTTGTCGGTGCCGGCAGCATGGGGTCGTTGGCTGCGGCAAGGCTGCTTGCCGCAGGTTTCATGCTGCGGCTGATCAGTCGTAACCGGCAATCCGCGCAGCGTCAGCTGCACTGGCCTGATGGCCGAACCTCCAGCATCCTTCTTCCGGCGGACGACAACGACAGCATCCGTCACCTTGTTGTTGCGGTGAAAGCGGGCGACACCATGGCTGCGATACAGCCGTTGTTGTCCCGTTTGCATCCGCAGGCCGATATTCTTCGGTTGCAAAATGGCATGGGCTCGCTGGATGGCCTGGCGCTACCCGGAGCAGCGCGTTGCCTGCACCTTGTCAGCACCGATGGGGCCTGGCGTAATGCCGAGCAGATTCAGGTGGTAGCGCAGAACCGCACTCTGATCGGCGATGGCAGTCAGCGGCCACCGCTATGGCTGACAGATCTGCAGCGGCATTGGCCAGGCCTGATCTGGACGGCAGATATCGAACGCGCTCAGTGGCAGAAGCTGGCGGTGAATGCGGTGATCAACCCGCTGACCGCGCTGTACCGGTGTCGCAATGGTGAGCTGCTTGATGGCGGTGAGCGCGAACAGCGGATGCAGGTGCTGGCGCAGGAGGCTGATGCACTGCTTGTTCGGCTTTATCCGGACTGGCCGGCGGACACCCTGACACGAAGTTGTGAGGTGGCGCGACAAACAGCAGCCAACACCTCCTCCATGCTTGCCGACGTGCTGGCGGGCCGGCCCACTGAGATTCAGTTTATCAACGGCTATCTGCTGCGGCGGGCCGGACCGCTTGGTATGGCGTTGCCGGCGCATCAGGCGCTGTTGACCGAACTCGGTTAAATCCCTATGGTGGCCGCGCCTTGAGGTGCGCGGCGGTGTCAAAGCCCTCGCGTTAAACGGGAAGCAGGTGAAAGGCCTGTGCTGCCCCCGCAACGGTAACCGGTTATGGGTCACCAGACGCCACTGTGCGCAAGCATGGGAAGGCGGTGATCCGGCAACAGCCACACCGGGAGCCCGGATACCGGCCACGAGGCATAGTGCGACGCGCTCTGGCGTTGTCGTATCCGATGTACGGCGGGTGCACTCGGGAGGACATCATGTTCACACACCCCCTGCGTAATGCGGGCGCGCTGGCATTTGGCGCGCTGCTATTGGCTTCACCTGTAATGGCTGATGAATCACGACTTGATGATGTGGTGATCAGCGCTTCACGCCTGACGCCGGTGGCGGATCTGTTGCCGGTCGGCAGCGTGATCCTCGGCCCGAAAGAGCTTGACGATATTCCGGCAAACAATCTCGCCGATGTACTTGATACCGTGGCCGGCATCAATGCCAGTCGTTTCTACGGTATCAATGGTGCGGAAAGCGGGGTGGACCTGCTCGGCTTCGGTGCCACCGGTACCCAGAACACGCTGATTCTGCTGAACGGCCGACGTCTCAATGATGTTGACCTCGCGGCGGTGGATTTTGCCGCGATTCCGCTGGCAGCGATTGAGCGTATCGAGATTCTGCCGGCCAGTGGCGCGGTGCTTTACGGCAACGGTGCGGTCGGCGGTGCGATCAATATCGTCACCCGGCAGCAGCATCGCAACGGTGCGGGTGTAGAAGCGCTGGCTGGCAGTTTTGACACGGTGGGGGCGCAGGCTTATGCCGGTCGCCAGGCCGGTACTCAAAGCGGGTTTGCTTCCCTGCAAGCCTTTGACAGTCAGGGCTACCGCGATAACAACCGGGTCAAGCAGCAAACCGCGTATGCTGACTGGCGTGTCGATAGTCGTGACATTGATGCCTCGCTGACCCTGTTGGCGGATAACCGCGAGCTGGAGTTGCCCGGCGGTCGGCGGGTTGATCCTGTCGGCGGCAGCAACGAGCTGCGTGATGATCCCACTGGTGCGGCAACGCCGAATGACTGGGCTGACCAGCAGGGTCTGCAGTTGTTGCCGGGTGTCCAGATAGAACTGCGTGATGACCTTCGACTGCATGTCGACAGTGGCTGGCGGATCAAGCGGCAGCAGTACTTCATTGATGGTGGATTCGGTTACACCAGCTACACCGAAGCGCAGACGGTGAATTTCAGCCTTAGTCCGCGTCTGGTCGGCCAGCTGGAGACCGGGGCATTTCATCATCAGTGGATTGCCGGTCTGGATTTTCATGAAACCGATTTCCGTCGCGACGTCTCCCTCAATGAAATGACGTTCAGTCAGCCGATACATCGGGTTGATATTCGTCAGCAGAGTACCGGTCTGTATCTGATGGATTCCGTGGCGTTGACCGACAGCACGCTGGTTACCGGGGGAGTCAGGCATGAGTGGGTCTATACCCGTGCTAGTGATCAGTATGACCCATCAGCTCCGACCGTACCCTGCTGCGGGGATGCCGAGGCGGAGCCGTTCGATATCAGTCAGCAGGCGGATATCTGGAATGTCGGTATTCGCCAGAATCTGAGCAACAGCATTTCGGTGTTTGCCAACGCCGAGCGCAGTGCCCGGTTTGCTTCGGTGGACGAGTTCTTCGAGCTGGACCCGAACCTGTTTGTTACATCGCTTGATCCGCTCGATGTGCAGACCGGCACCCTGTATAGCGCCGGAGCCCGTTGGCAGCGGCAGGGCTATCGCGCCGTGCTGACGGCCTGGCGGGGCAATTTCCGTAACGAAATTCATTACGACGCCAACGCTTTCGAAAACGTCAATCTGGATCCGACCCGTCGCCACGGGGTCGCGCTGAACACGCGTTGGCCATTACTGGAAAGGCTGACGCTGACGCTGAATGGCAGCTACCAGCGGGCCCAGTTCAGCAAAGGTCCCTATGAGGATAATGAGGTGCCACTGGTGCCGAGACAGACTGGCTATGCCCGTCTGGATTATGCGCCAGTGTCCTGGCTGTCCATGTCGCTGGCACAGCGTTACGTCGGCCGGCGATATTTTGACAACGACCAGAACAACAGCTTCGGTGAGCGTATCCCCTCCTACCGTCGTTCCGATGCCGAGATTGAGGCACGCCATGCAGACGGCTACTGGGTGCGCGGCGGGGTGTACAATCTGGAAGACAGAATCGTGTTCGATTATGGCGTCAGCAGCAGTTTCAGTCCGGGCGTGTATAGCGCCTATCCGCTGCCGGATCGCCACCTTATGGTGTCTCTGGGAGCAGACTGGTAATGACCGACAAGCAGCGCATCAACCGGGTCGTGACGCGTAGTGGCGATGGTGGCGAAACCGGCCTTGCCGATGGCAGTCGCTGGCCCAAGGATGCGCCGTTGATTGTGGCATTGGGCGAGCTGGACGAGCTGAATGCCATGATCGGCGTGCTGCGTACTCAACCCGGAGCCGAGCAGATCGCGCTGCTGGATAAGATCCAGCAGCGTCTGTTTGATCTGGGAGCCGAGGTGGCGGTACCAGGCAGTCAACGCTTGCGCGAGGCGGATGTGGAAGAGCTGGATACTGCCCTTGCTGCGCTGAATGATGTGTTGCCACCGCTGCGTGAATTTGTCCTGCCTGGCGGCCACCCGGCGGCAGCGTTCTGTCATCTGTGTCGCACGGTGGCGCGTCGCGCCGAGCGGGCGCTGATAGCGGCGGATCATGTTAAACCGCAGAATCCGCAGTCACTGATGTGGTTGAATCGGCTTTCTGACCTGCTGTTCGTGCTGGCAAGAACCTTGAATCGCCAGCACGATGTCAGCGAGCCGCAGTGGCGGCCTCGCTGACGGTCAGCAGTCGCCAGCGCTGTCAGCCGGGTCGGGACTACTGGCGACGCAGTCGCCGGGCGGGGTGGACTCCTTTACAGAAAGATCCTGAACGATGGCTTCTTCCTGCACTTTCTCTGCGGCGGTTTCGACACCGACGTGATGGGTGGCAAACCCGGTCTGTACTACCTGGTTTACCGCCATGCCGAGAATACGCCCGTTGAAGGGCGCCAGTATCGCACTGCCGGTATTGCTGACAGGATCAATCACCGACCCCAGCACCTGACCGGCACGGACCTTGTCGCCAAGCTTGACCGTGGACATCAGAATGCCGCCCTGATTGGCTCTAACCCAGTCGGACTGATAGAACACCGGTTGCG
>JBFHPX010000111.1:0-7940 GCA_041592575.1 Alcanivoracaceae bacterium | reverse complement strand
TCTCTTTCTTGGGGGCTGATTGGCGAAGCGTCCGCTGCAGGGTCTCACTGAGCTCCTCCAGCGGAATCGGCTTGCTGATAAAGCCACTGGCGCCGGCCCGCATGGCGCGCATGCGGGCAACCAGATCGGTGCGGGTGGACATCACGATAACGATACAGTGTGCGGGTATCTTTCCGCGTACATCCTCAAGCCAGGTTAACCCGTCGCCGCCGTAGTCGCCGAAGTGGATGTCGAGAAGGATTATCTCGGCAGCTGTGCTCTGCAGGGGCTGGTAGTCTGAAGGGCTTGGGAACAGCCGTACCTGGTAGCCAGCATGAACCAGCCATGTGCGCAGCATGGCTGCCTGATCCGCATCGTCCTCAATAATAGATACGGATACTTCTGCGCTCGCCGGCGGTGCGTTGTCGGGCAGTGCCGGCGCTCTCCCCTGATAGGTCGCGGTGGCCTGACGAACGGCGCTACCCAGCGATTCCAGTGCGGCGGCAATCAGGTGGTGCTGGTGCGGGCCGGCACCGCCGGGGCGCCGGGTGGCAAGCAAGGTCGACTCCAGTTGCGCTGCGCTGGTACTGATGTCGGGAAACTGGAATGTTGTTCCGCTTCCGGCCAGTTTGTGTGCTTCGTGGAGCATGATATCAACATGCTTGTCGTCCCAGTCGATGTGCTTCAGGCGCTCCCAGGCCTGATTGATGGCCAGCAGCCGATTGGGCAGGCTCTCCACATAGCGGCCAATCAGCTCGGCCAGTTTTTGCTCCGGAACGGCGTTTACCATGAAATATTCTGCTCCCGACTGAGTGTCCTTGTTTATACCGAATCGTGCGGCAAACGGCCACCTGATAAAAGCGTTCCTGACGTGTCAGTAAATCAGCGCCGGCTCCTGCAACGCTGACATCTGCATGCGCAGATCAAGGATAAATTCGCCCCAGTAACGCGGGCTGTCGAACCAGGGGAAGGCGCGCGGGAAGGCCGGGTCGTCCCAGCGCTGGCCGATCCACGCCGAGAACTGCAGCATGCGCAGGGTGCGTAGCGGTTCGATCAGGCGCAACTCGGCAGTGTCAAAGTCGCGGAACTCGTTGTAGCCGTCGAGGATTGCGCCCAGCTGCTGCTGTTGCTGTTCGCGTTCGCCGGACAGCAGCATCCACAGGTCCTGAGTAGCCGGCGCCATGCGGGCATCGTCCAGGTCGATAAAGTGCGGGGCATTATCGCGCCAGAGCACATTACCGGGATGGCAGTCGCCATGGCAGCGTAGCGTTTTGATGTTACGGCCACTGGAAAAGCGGTCCTCCACCATGGCGAGCAGGTCACGGCTAATACTCTGCCAGGCCGGCAACAGATCTTTCGGCACAAAGCGTTCGCTCAGGAAGGCAACAGATTGATGACCAAAACTCTCGATGGTCAGTGACGGCCGTGCGCTGAATGCGCGTACTGCGCCGACATTATGGAAACGAGCCAGCCATCGGCCCATGGACTCAAGGCAGTTGTCATCATCAAGTGGCGGGGCATGGCCGCCACGGCGCGGGAACAGACTGAAGCGGAACTCACCGTAGCGAAAAAGCGTTTGGCCATCGGCGCCCATCAGTGGTGCGACCACGGGCAACTCCTGAGAAAGCAGCTCTGCGGTAAAAGCGTGCTCCTCGAGGATCTGTTCATCGGTCCAGCGCGCCGGCCGATAGAACTTGGTAATGATCGGCGCGTCATCCTCAATGCCGATCTGGTAAACGCGATTTTCGTAGCTGTTCAGGGCAAGAAAATGGCCGCTGGTTTGCCAGCCCTGTTGCTCGACTGAATCAAGAATGACATCCGGGGTCAGTGCATCAAACGGGTGGCTGGACGGCAGGGTGCTCATACCGGTTGCGGCAGCTCGTCAACCCACAACTCGTCGCCACGCACGCTGTGTTGTACTGCTACCAGTTTGTCGCCACTGCACGGTCCGGACAGACAGTGGCCGGTATCGATTTCAAACAGAGCGCCATGGTTGGCGCACTGGATAAACTGATTGTCCGAGTCAAGAAACACATCCGGCTGGAAATTCAACTCGATACCAAGGTGCGGGCACCAGTTCAGCCAGGTGTGAATCTGACCATCGCGTTGCACCACCACAATTGACTGGCCGTCGGCAGTGAACTCACGAGCACCCTCAACAGGCAGTTCATCAATACGGCAAAGCATGTGCATGATCAGTTCCTGTTCCGGCCCGTTAATCGGGCTTAGTGACCGAGAATGTCGCGGCGAATGGCAAGATGTTCCGCCGCCGGCAGTCGTGGGCCGAAGTCGCTGACCACACGGGCAGCGGCGGCGCTGGCCAGACGACCGGCAGTGGCGAAGTCGTGATTCTGACTCAGAGCGTAGAGAAACGCTCCGGCAAACATGTCGCCGGCACCGTTGGTATCCACCGCTTTTACCGGGAACGGCTCGATATCAATGATCTGCTCACCATCCCACAGGCGCGCACCGCGAGCGCCGCGGGTAATCACCAGCTTGCCGGCGTGTAGTTTCAGGGCATCAATGGCGGCATCAATATTGTCGGTGCCGGAAAAGCCTAATGCTTCTGCTTCGTTGCAGAACAGGATATCGACGCCATCGCCGATCATCTCGCGCAAGCCGTCAGCAAAGAACTGCACCATGGCCGGGTCAGAAAATGTCAGGGCAGTACCGATGCCGGCTTTTCTGGCTGTCTCGCGCAGCCGGATGGCGGCAGCGCGGGCAGTGGGAGAGGTAACCAGATAGCCTTCGATATAGGCGAACCGGGAAGCGGCCACTGCCTCTTCAATCACTGCCTCCTCGCCAACCGTCTCGGAAATGCCGAGGAAGGTATTCATGGTCCGCTCGGCGTCCGGGGTAATCATGACCAGACACTTGCCGCTGACCCCGGCGCTTTTACTGCCGGCCATATTGGTATCGACCCCGGCGGCGCGCAGGTCGTCGACGAAAAAATGACCGGTGTCGTCATCCGCCACGCGGCAGGCATAGTAAGTGCGCGCGCCGAAGTACTGCGCTGCGACTGCGGTGTTGCAGGCTGAGCCGCCGCTGGCACGTCTGTGAATCCGGCCGTCACTGTTGAGCGCGGCGACCAGCTCGTGCTGACGGGCTTCATCGACCAGCGTCATCATGCCCTTGTCGATGCCCATGCGCTCTAGGAAGGCATCGCTGACCTCGACTTCGGTATCAACGAGGGCGTTGCCAATGGCGTAAATGTCGTAGCGCTGGGTCATGAGTCAGGGTCCCTGTAAGCAAAGAGCGAACATTATGGTGATGACAGGGTCCATTGCCAAACGTGAAGGTCGCCGGTATTCAGGGCGGGCCTCGATTGTGTCGCGGCCGGCGGGCCGCTGCTGCTATATACTGCCGGCCCATGAGTGCATCGAGAAAATCTCCGGTAAAGAAGAAATCCCCGAGCCGAAAGGCATCGCCAGGGCCGTCCGCGGCTGCGGGTATCCGTTGGCGGCGGCTGCTCTGGCAATTGTTGCTGGTGGGGCTGGTCATCAGTTTGCTTGGTCTGGCGTGGCTCGATGCCCGCATCCGCCAGCGCTTTGACAATCATCAGTGGCAATTGCCAGCCCGTGTTTACGCCCGGCCAGTGGAGCTCTACAGCGGCCGCGAGATGACCGCTCAGAACCTTGATCAACTGTTGTCGTTGCTGCGCTACCGGCTGGACAGTGCCGCCCGCGAGCCGGGCAGCTATGCCCGTTTCGATGGTGGCGTGCTGCTGCATACCCGTGGTTTTCGGGACAGCGATGGCGGAGAACCGGCGCAGCAGGTGCGGCTGCGCATTGACGGGCCCCGTATTGGCAAATTGACCGATGGCAGTGGTCGACCGGTGCCGGTAGCCCGGCTTGAGCCTTTGCAGATCGGCAGCATTCACCCCGGCCACAGTGAAGACCGGGTGCTGGTGAGGCTGGAGGAAGTGCCGCCGCTGCTGGTGCATATGCTGATGGCGACGGAAGATCGCAGCTTTCATCAGCATCATGGTATTTCCATCCGTGGCCTGATGCGCGCGGTGTTCGCCAATCTTCGCGCCGGCGAGATGGAGCAGGGCGGTAGTACCCTGACGCAGCAGTTGGTGAAGAATTTCTGGCTGACCCGCGAGCGTACCCTGTCGCGAAAGCTGGTCGAGATTCCGATGGCCCTGTTGCTTGAGCTGCACTACAGCAAGGCGCAGATTCTCGAGACCTACCTGAATGAGGTCTACCTCGGTCAGGACGGCGGTCGCGCCATTCATGGTATGGGGCTGGGGGCGCAATTCTATTTTGGCCGCCCGCTGGCAGAGCTGGAGCCGCATCAGTTCGCCATGCTGATCGGCCTGTTGAAAGGCCCCAGCTATTATGATCCGCGCCGCCATCCCGAGCGTGCCCGGCAACGTCGCGATACCGTATTGCAGGCAGCGGCCAGCCAGGGTTTGCTCGATGACAAAGTGCTCAGTCACTTCCGCAACAAGCCGCTGGATGTGGTGCCGAAAGGCGGTTCCGCCTTATATGCCTTCCCGCACTTTATTGATCTGGTCCGGCGCCAGCTGGGGCGCGACTACCCGCCACATATCCTCGCCTCCGAAGGCCTGATCATCCATTCGACTCTGGATGTGCTGGCACAGCTGGTGGCGGAGCAGAAGCTGGGAGAATTTCTGGTTCCGCACAAGGAAGTCAATGGTGCGGTGATTATCACCGCACCGGATCAGGGCGATGTGTTGGCGCTGGTCGGCGACAAGTCACCGCGCAGCGCCGGTTTCAACAGGGCGCTGGATGCACAGCGCCCGATTGGCTCGCTGGCCAAGCCCGCGGTGGTGCTGGCGGCCCTGCAGCAGCCGGCAAAGTTTCATCTCGGCAGTGTGGTGACGGATGGTCCGTTTCAAGTGCGCATGGAAGACGGCCAGATCTGGCAACCCCGGAACTTTGACAATCAGTCGCTCGGCGCAATGTCGGTGACTGATGCGTTGGCTCAGTCACGTAATCAGGCGATCGCCCGTCTCGGCCTTGATGCCGGTCTCGGCGAGGTAATCCAAACCTTTCAGAAGCTTGGCGTGCAGAGCCGGATTCCTCCCTATCCGAGTATTTTTCTTGGCAGTTTGAGCTTGAGTCCGTTTGAAACGGCGGTGATGTACCAGACCATCGCCACCGGTGGTCAGCGCACCCCGTTGCGGTCGATCACCGATGTACTGGATCGTCACGGTCAGCCGCTGGCCCGTTATCCGGTGCGTCCGGAGCAGGTGATTGATCCGGCGCCGGCCTATCTGTTGCAGTGGGCGTTGCGCCAGACCATGACTCAGGGCACCGGGCGTTATGCCGTCGCACAGCTGCCGGAAAAGCTGGTCGTGGCAGGCAAGACCGGCACCAGTGACGGCCAGCGCGATGCCTGGTTTGCCGGTTTCAGTGGCAGTCATCTGGCGCTGGTTTGGCTCGGACGTGACGACAATGGCGATACCGGGTTTACTGGTAGCAGTGGCCCGTTACGAATCTGGACCAGCATCATGGCGGCGTTGCCGCAACGGCCGATGCGACTGGCACCTGCTGCCGGCGTTGAGCTGGTATGGCTGGATCCCGATGGCAAGCGACTCAGTGGCAGGGGCTGCGATGGCGCCCGCGAATATCCGTTGATAGCGGCATCAATTCCCCTGCAGAGCAGCGCCTGTGGCAAGGTTCAGTCGGTACCGGGAGGCATCAGGAAATGGTTCAAAGGTTTGTTCGACTGATTCTGTGGTCGGCGCTGCTGATGTTGACAGCCTGTGCGACCCGAATGACAGACCCTCTGGCGCCGATGTCGATGCCGCCGGAGGATACGCTAAACGGTAGCGCGGCGGAGACGCTCTGGCAGCAAGCGGTTATTGCCAGAGAGCAAAATCAGCTGTCGGCTGCCGGGCGCTATCTTGAGCGTGCCTTGTACATGCAGCCGGAATCGTCCTGGTTGTACCGGGAGCTGGCTGAGCTGCGGTTGCGCGAGGACGACCCGAAAACTGCCGAGGTGATGGCGCAGCGAGCACTGCGGCTGGCGCCGAAGCGGCCGGCCTATCAGGCGGCGCTGTGGCAACTGATCGCCACAGCGAGGGCGCGTCAGGGCAATGACGACGGAGCGGCGCGCGCCCGCCTTGAAGCCGATATGCTGATGCGACGCCAGCAAAACAGGTAGACACTGATCCTCGTCATTCTTTTGTGCCATCAAAACGCTATTCTCAGGGCATGACAGTCCCAAGCTGACCGTGTCCGGGGTGGTTGATGTCTGGCAAATCTGATAACCGCTTGATGCAGGCGATCTACGCGATCCCGCGTAGTGCCTTCATTGCTTCGTCCGATCTTGGCGACATGATGTCCGGACACAGCATTCCGTCGCGGGCCACGATCAAGTCGATTCTGTCGCGTATACCCGCGCTGCGAGAGACTGACCGGGTGCTGCTGATTGGTGCAGGCTCTGGCTATCTGGCCATGATCCTGTCGCGGCTGGTGGCAAGCCTGCTGGTGATCGAGCGTGATAGCAGCATTGCCGATATCGCCCGAAAGAATATCGCTGCATTCAAGCCGGCCAACCTGACGTTGCGGGTCGGCGAGGGTGCTGATGGTGCACCGGACCGAGCCCCTTATGACCGCATTATTGCCCTTTGTGCTATTGAGGATGTTGATCAGTTGATGAAGCAGCTTGTTGCAGGCGGCGCTCTGATTCGCCTGCAACATGGCGATGGTCGATGGGCCACCCTCGAATCCTGTGAGTACGATCAGGCTGGCAAGTTGCATCGTCAGGACCTGGGTCCAGTCGACTTCAGCGGTGATATCAGTGAAGCGTTGATTGACATCGGGCTGGTTGACGAACGTCTGCTGCAAGCTGCCAAAGAAGAAGCGGGTCGCCTTGATCTGCCATTGATGACCGTGGTTCAGCGCCACCTCGGTGAAGATGATGTTTCGGTTTACCGGGCATTAGCGAAACGCATTGGTGTCCGTTTTGAAGAAGCAGAGAATCTCTTCCCGGAGATTGATCGCGGCTTGTTCCGACAGTTCTCTCGCACATTTCTCGATCACTATCGACTTATCCCGATTGTGAAAAGCGATGGCAAGATACTGATTGCCTCGGATAACCCTGATGCCCAGACCGACGCGCTTGAGGCAATGTACCCCGGTACCGCCGTGATCAGAGTTCTGGTGACGCCGACCGATTACCGGCGCCTCTGGTCGACTATCAATATTATCGAGAAGGGCTCCAGACCATTGGAGGCGCTGCCTCTGGCTGCTTCCCCGGCAATGGCAGGGGCTGGGCAAGATGATTTCGCCGAAGATCTTGATAATCATATAAGCCCCTATCTTGTCGCGGTCTATGAGGCAATTCTGCTTGATGCCGTCAGTGAGAAGGCCAGTGATATCCACATCGAGCGCTACCAGCAGCGCGTTCGCGTCAGACTGCGGGTGGATGGAGAGCTATCTGATCTGGCGCACTATCAGTTGACTGCCGTTGAGATGGCCGGTGTTGTCAATGTGATCAAGACCCGTGCCGAGCTGAATATCGCCGAGCGACGATTGCCGCAGGGAGGACGTTCGCGCTTGAAGGTGGGTCAAACCAGTTATGACCTTCGTATCCAGACCCAACCCTCTTTGCATGGCGAACATGTGGTCATTCGCCTGCTGCCGCAAAGTGGGCGCGCCATGAACCTCCACGAGCTCGGGCTGGCACCAAGGGTAGCGCAACAATATCGACGGCTTCTGGACAATCCGGCCGGTCTTGTGCTGATTGTCGGCCCCACCGGCTCGGGTAAATCGACCACGCTTTCCGCCGGGTTGCAGGAGCTGGCGGATGATGGCCGGCGTAAAGTCATCACCGTTGAAGATCCTATCGAATATGCCATCGATAATATTCAGCAGACCCGGGTGCGCAACAAGATCGGCTTTGGCTTTGCCGATGCCATGCGCTCATTTGTCCGGCAGGATCCGGATGTGATTCTGGTCGGGGAAATTCGTGATGCGGAAACGGCT
>JBFHPX010000110.1:0-7955 GCA_041592575.1 Alcanivoracaceae bacterium | reverse complement strand
GGCCGGTCGTCATGACCGGCCACCGCTTCTCCGGCCAGCCTCCGCCACAATCTTTCCGCTCCGCTCTTGACTCCGCATCGCCCATGCCGATGATGCTGGCATGACTACACCGAATTTCGGCACCCTGAGTGTCGCCTCTTTCTGGCTCGAATACCTGCTTGATGCTGCCCTGCACCACGGCGTTGATCTGTCTGCCGAACTGGTCCGACTCGGCGTCACCGATGACCAGCTCGAATCACCGCAGGCCCGGGTGCCGTTGCGGGTGGAACATCAACTGCTGCTGAAAGCCCTGCGCGAAACCGATGACCCGCTGTTTGGCCTGCACATGGGCGAGCGTATCCGGCCGCGCTTTATGGGCGAGCTTGGCTACGCCAGCATGTCCGGCAGCAACCTGCGTCAGGCCATTGACCTGATGGTGCCGTTCCAGCGCGTCACCACCGAGTACGCCGAAGCCGAGGTATTACGCAATGGCGACCATGTCACGCTGCTCTGGCACACCGCGTTTGATGAGCCGGTAACAACGCGGCATCGGGTCGAGGCATTCTTTGTTGGCGCGGTCACCTTCGGCCGCTGGATCAGTGGCACCGATGAAAACCCGGTGGAAATACGTTTCCGTCACGCCATGCCGGCATGCGGCGCCGAGGAATACCAGCGGGTGTTCCGTTGCCCGGTAAAGTTCGAACAGCAGGACAACGCCATGGTGCTGGATCAGCGGCTGCTGGATCTGCCGATGAAAGATGCCGACCCGGAGGTGCATCACATCATGCGCAACCGGCTGCAGCAGGCGGTGACCCGATATCTGGCCCGAGACAATCTGCTCGATCAGGTGCGCATGGAAATCCGCAAGCAACTGGAACGCACCATTCCGCAGGTGGAAAACGTGGCCGAAGGTCTCGACATGAAACCCTGGACCCTGCGTCGCCGGCTGCGCGCCGAGAACACCGACTTTTCCACGGTACTGGAGGAGGAGCGACGGGCGCTGGCCAGCGACTGGCTGATTCACAGCGATCGCTCGGTCAGCCAGATAGCGGCGGATCTCGGCTACTCGGAACAGAGCGCATTCAATCGCGCCTTCAAGCGCTGGTTCGACAGCACGCCCGTAGCCTACCGGCAGGAGCATCAGAAGCTGCGTTGAGATTGGCGCCGCTAGCGGCGCCGACTACCACGCGGCTTGTTTGGCGACTGCCCTGAACGATTTCCTGATTTGCCGCCGCGCGAAGCCGGCTTGCTACTACGAGAATTTTCCCCGGCCGGGCTTTCAGTTCTGCCAGTGCGCTGGCGATTGTCAGAACGCGGCGCCGGTTTGCCGGAACGCGGCGGCCGGGCAACCAGGCTGGCTTCTTCGGTCTTGCTCGAATCCGCCACCATGCTGTTGATCAACGCCATCTCCGCCGCCGTCAGCTCGCGCCATTGCCCCGGGCGCAAGCCGCCAAGGCGGATATTCATGATCCGTACACGACGTAGTTTGGTCACCTCGTAACCGAGATATTCGGTCATGCGGCGAATCTGCCGGTTCAATCCCTGAGTCAGAATAATATTGAAGGTGTCTGCAGACACTCTTCGCACCGTGCAGGGCCGGGTCATGGTGCCGAGAATCGGAATCGGCTGGGACATGCGGCGAACGAACTCGTCATCAAACGGCTTGTCGACGGTCACTACATATTCTTTCTCGTGGGCGTTACCGGCGCGGAGAATCTTGTTGACGATATCGCCGTCATTGGTCAGCAGAATCAGCCCCTCCGACGGCTTGTCGAGACGGCCGATGGGGAAAATCCGTCCGCCCGGATAGCGCACCGCATCGACAATATTGCCGTGCACTTCGCGATCAGTGGTGCAGGTAATCCCCACCGGCTTGTTGTACACCAGATACACCGCCGGCGGTTTTGCTTTCAGCAGCTTTCCTCGCACCGTGACCTGATCGCCGTCAGCAACACGGGTACCCATCTGCGCCACCGCGCCATTGATGCGCACCTGCCCTTCATCAATCAGGCGGTCGGCCTCGCGGCGCGAACAAATGCCCGTGTCACTGATGAATTTGTTCAGCCGGATACCGGTCAAAACCGTGCTCCCCAGTAAAGCCGTTTGCTCTGCCCGAGCGTCAGGCCGGCGGCATAACCAGCCATCAGATGCGGACGTACCAGGTGTTTGAGCACACCGAAACTGAGCGGTAGCGTGGCATAAAACATCGCCGCCAGCGGATGCACCCGCTTCAGTTCACCCGACCAGCGACGCATATCGGCAATGTAATCTGCCGCGACATCGGCATTGGCAAGAATCGCCGCGGCGGCGCGCTGGCCGCTAAGCACCGCACCATAAATTCCTTCGCCAAGCAGTGGCTCGGTAAAGCCGGCGGCGTCACCCACCAGCAGCACACGGCCGGCAGCAAGGCGCTGACGATGTCCCCAGGTGCCGAGCGGAAAGCCCTGCACATGGGTCAGGGCATCGCTGCCGAGGCGCGTCATGGCGTAGGCAGCCAGTGCATCGCGATCCACCTTTGCGCGGTTCTGGGTACGCACATACAGGCCGACATTGACGTGATCGCCTTTGGGAAAGAGCCAGCCATAACCATCCTCTACCGCACCAAGATCAAAGGTGGTTTCCGGATAGCGGCGGCAATGTTCGCGGCGGAGCAGGCCTTCAATGGCCATGGCGCCATGCGGCGCACCGCCGCCAATGGCGAGGCGACGCACCGCACTGTTGGCACCATCGGCGCCGATCAGATAACGAGCCTGAATCGGTTTGCCGTCCACAGTCAGAACAACGCCGTCGCGGTGACAACGAAAGCCGTCCAGCCGATGAATAATCTGTAACCGGGCACCGGCCCGCTGCGCCTGATCGCGGCAAAGCTGATCCAGCTCCGGGCGATGGGTCATCACGCACACCTGCGAGTCGGCAGCAAACGGCGTCTCACGACGCAGCGCCAGACTCATCTGCAACACCGACACGGTTTCGCGAATCACGGAATCGAGCGGAAAGCGATAAAGACGACGGGCTTTCTCGGTGACACCACCGGCACAGGGCTTGTGACCGGTAGTGGCGTGACGATCGAGCATCAACACTGACAGGCCGGAGCGGGCAAGGTCATAACCGGCAGCACAGCCCGCCTGCCCGGCCCCGACAATGATCACATCCACCTGGGTCATCAATGTCTCCCGCAGGAGCGGATCAGAAAGATTCTTTCAGGCCGACGGTGAGGTTGAACACTTTCCGCTCGGCGCTGCTGTCCGGATCCACGGCAAAGTAACCTTCGCGTTCGAACTGGAAGCCCTGCTCCACTTCGGCACTGGCCAGTGATTCCTCCGCCACCGCATCGGCGAAAACCGTCAGCGATTTCGGATTGATCGAATCCAGGAAGGTTTTGCCTTCTTCGGTCTTGTCCGGATTGGCCTCGGTAAACAGCCGGTCATACAGACGCACTTCACAGGCCACATGACGGCTTGCCGAGACCCAGTGAATGACACCGCGAACCTTGCGCCCTTCCGGGTTCTTGCCAAGCGTATCCGGATCATAGCTGCAGCGAATCTCGCTGATCTCGCCACTGGCATCACGAATCACTTCATTGGCGCGAATCACATAGCCATAACGCAGCCGCACTTCATCGCCGAGCACCAGACGCTTGTACTTCTTGTCCGCTTCCTCAAGGAAATCCTCGCGATCGATAAACACTTCACGCGTCATCGGAATCGGCCGGGTGCCCATGGCTTCATTTTGCGGATGTACCGGGCCGTTCAGGATTTCGACCTTGTCCGCATCCCAGTTCTCGATCACCACCTTGACTGGACGCAGTACGCAAAACGCGCGTGGTGCATTCTGGTTCAGGTCATCACGAATGGCGGATTCGAGCATGCCCATATCGACAATCGAATCGGCACGGGCGACGCCGACCATATCGCAGAACTTGCGCAGGCTGGCCGGGGTGTAACCGCGTCGACGCAGACCGGCAATGGTCGGCATGCGCGGATCATCCCAGCTGGACACATGACCCTCGTCAACCAACTGCTTGAGCTTGCGCTTGCTGGTGACGGTGTAGTTCAGATTGAGACGGGCGAATTCAGTCTGCTTGGGTTGCGCCGGCAAGCTGCAATGTTCGATCACCCAGTCATACAGCGGCCGATGCGCTTCAAATTCCAGCGTACACAGGCTGTGGGTCACGCCTTCCAGCGCGTCAGAAATCGGATGGGTGAAATCGTACATCGGGTAGATGCACCATTTGTTACCGGTCTGGTGATGGCTGACCTTGCGCACCCGGTACAACACCGGATCGCGCATATTGATGTTCGGGCTGGCCATGTCGATTTTTGCCCGTAACACCGCCTTGCCTTCGTCAACATCACCGGCGCGCATTTTTGCAAACATCGCCAGATTCTCGGCAACACTGCGGTCACGGAACGGGCTCGGCTTGCCCGGCTCCTTCAAGGTGCCGCGATACTCGCGCATCTGCTCGGCGGACAGTTCATCAACATAGGCCAGGCCCTTGTTGATCAGCTCCACCGCACAGTCATGGATCTGCTCGAAATACCCGGAGGCATAACGCACCTCACCGGCCCACTGGAAACCAAGCCAGCTGACGTCGCGCTGGATCGCGCTGACGTACTCCTCGGATTCCTTTTCCGGATTGGTGTCGTCAAACCGCAGGTTGCACTCGCCCTGATAATCCAGTGCCAGACCAAAATTCAGGCAGATTGATTTGGCATGGCCAATATGCAGATAACCGTTCGGCTCCGGCGGAAACCGGGTCACCACCTTGCTCTGTCGTCCCTCGGCCAGATCGCGGTCGATCAGCTGACGGATAAAGTTGGTGGGTGCTGCATTTTGGTCAGTCATGGGTGGCGGAACCGGCTGAAATCGAAGGTGGGCTAGTGTACAGTGCGGCTCTTTCCCGTCAAAGCCAAGGAGCCGCCATGAAAGCGCTGCTGCGTACCACCTACGGAGACATCACCCTGGCCCTGGATGCCGACAAGGCGCCCGTTACCGTGGCCAATTTCGTCAACTATGTGAAAGATGGCTTCTATAACGGCACTATCTTCCACCGGGTGATCAGCAATTTCATGATCCAGGGCGGCGGCTTTACCGAAAAGATGGACCAGAAGCCGACCAAGGCACCGATCAAGAATGAGGCGGCCAACGGCCTGTCCAACGAAGTCGGCACCGTCGCCATGGCCCGCACCTCGGACCCGCACTCGGCCACTGCTCAATTTTTCATCAACATCGCCGACAACCACTTCCTCGACAAGGCCCAGTCCCAGGACGGTTGGGGTTATGCGGTATTTGGCAAGGTGGTGGATGGCATGGACGTGGTCAACAAGATCAAGGCCGTGGCCACCGGCACCAGCGGCTTCCACCGCGATGTGCCGAAAGAAACCGTGCTGATCGAGTCCGCCGAGATTCTGGAGGGCTGATCATGCGCTTTCTGCTTGCCGCCCTGCTCTGCCTGCCGCTGATGGCGCAGGCAGGGAATCCAAAGGTCGCGATCGACACCAATATGGGCAAGATCGTGCTGGAGCTTTACCGCGACAAGGCGCCGAAAACCGTGGAGAACTTTCTCGGTTATGTCGATGCCGGGTTCTACACCGATACCATCTTCCATCGGGTAATCCGCGACTTCATGATTCAGGGCGGCGGCTTCGATCTGCAGAACAGACAGAAGGCCACCCGCGCACCGGTGATCAACGAGGCAGACAACGGCCTGCGTAACGAGCGCGGCACCATCGCCATGGCACGCACCTCGGATCCGCATTCGGCCACCGCCCAGTTCTTTATCAATACCGTCGACAACCGCTCGCTGGATCACACCGGCAAGGATGCGCGCGGCTGGGGCTATGCCGTATTCGGCCGGGTGACAGAAGGAATGGATGTGGTCGACAGCATTCGCGCCACCCGAACCGCACAGGGCGCGCTGAATGGTTACCCCGCAGCCGATGTCCCGGTGATGCCGATCATTATCCGTAGCATCTCGCGTGTTGCTGATGAGCCGGCGAAGCAGAAATCGTAATGTCCTATACCCTGTTTATTTCCGACCTTCATCTGGATACCCGGCGCCCGGAGCATGTCCGGGCGCTGGACCAGCTTGTCAGCAAACATGCCGGCAAGGCTGAAGCGCTGTATGTGCTCGGCGACCTGTTTGAAAGCTGGATCGGTGACGACGACGATGCCGAGTTGAATGTCAGCGTTGAGCAGATTTTTCGTCGTTTCAGCGACGCCGGTGGCAAGCTCTACTTCATGCACGGCAATCGCGATTTTTTGCTCGGCGACCAGTTTGCCTCACGCTGTGGCGGCGAATTGATCGCCGAAAACACCGTGATCGACCTTTACGGGCGCCCAACCCTGCTGCTGCACGGCGACAGCCTGTGTACGCAAGATGAAAAGTATCAGCAGTTTCGCCGCATGGTCCGGGCCGAGGCCTGGCAAAAGGATATCCTTGCAAAAACCCTGCAGGAACGCCGCATGATCGCCCAGTTCATGCGTATGCAAAGCCAGCAGGGTAATGCCAACAAGGCTGAAAACATCATGGATGTGACGCCGGAGGAAGTGATCAAGGCGCTTGATGATGCCGGCGTACGCGACATGATCCACGGCCACACCCATCGCCCGGCAGTGCATGACGTCAACACCGCCAACGGCCCGGGCAAGCGTTATGTGCTGGGAGACTGGGGAGACAGCCTGTGGCTGATCCGTGCCGACCAAAGCGGTAACGACCTGCAACAACACCCGCTGTAGCAGCGGCTGACCAGCCGCGAAAACCTTTCGCCGTCGATCGACGGCTGCTACAAGGTAACCGGCACGCCGGAATGGAAGCGGAATTCCGTATCCGGGGTTTCAATCAGCTCCCGCTCCAGCGCAACAAACTCTGCCACCCGCGCGGAAATATCCTCACCGGCGTACAGCTCGGCCAAGCGCAGATAATCCTCGAAATGGCGCGATTCGCTTTTCAGCAGAAAGCGGTAATAGCGGCCCAGCTCTTTATCGACAAACGGCGCCAGCGCGGCGAAGCGTTCGCAGGAACGGGCTTCGATCAGGGCGCCGATAATCAACACATCCACCAGCTTGCCCGGCTCTTCAGTGCGCATCTGTCTGCGCAGCGCGGCGGCATAGCGTGATGGCGACAGATGATCGTATTGCACGCCACGCTTGCGCATGATCTGCAGCACCTGCTCGAAATGCAGCAGTTCCTCGCGGGCCAGCTGGCTTAATGCATCAAGCAGCTCCGGCCGATCGACATAACGAAACATCAGATTCAGCGCGGTGCTGGCCGCTTTCTTTTCACAGTGCGCATGATCGATCAGCAGAGTGTCAGGATGCTGCAACGCCCAATCGATCCACGCCTGCGGTGTGGCGCAGGGCAGAAACTCGCGGATCGCTGAAATATCGTGCATGGCAAACACCCGGTGGAAAACGCCGCGAAGTATAAGCGAGCCGGTCGGTAGCATCACCCCTGCCCTTTGTCCTATGCCGGCCGGCAAGCTGCAGGCATAATCCGCGGCCATGGGCAGACAAACCTCCGACCACTCCCTGTACAACCGCTTCCGTGGCCAGCTCGCCGTGCTGGCGCTGCGGCTGTTGTCGTGGCTGCCATTCTCCCTGAACCGTCGGCTTGGCAGTCTGATTGGCCGGCTCGGCTGGCAGCTGCGCAGCGAATCCCGGACGATCAGCCAGATCAATGTCGGCCTCTGCTTCCCGGAGCTTGACCCCACAGCACAGGACACGCTGGTCAAGCAGTCGCTGATCGAAACCGGCAAGGGCACCAGCGAGCTGGCATATCTGTGGCTGCATCCGGACGAAGCGCTGAACATGATTCGCCGCATCGAAGGCGATCAACCGCTGCGCGAGACACTGGCCAGCGGCCGCGGCGTGATGGTGCTGGCGCCGCATCTGGGCTGCTGGGAGCTGGTCAACTTCTGGCTCTCCAGCGAGTTCGACATGCATGCCATGTTCAAGCCATCGGTGTTCGAGCCGGT
>JBFHPX010000109.1:0-7991 GCA_041592575.1 Alcanivoracaceae bacterium | reverse complement strand
TTGACATACGTTCGACCTGTTCATCGCTGGGGTTAGCCGGGTCCTGACCAAGCAGGTGGTCAACAATCGGCAGTGCGACAAAGATCAGGAACAGCGGCCACCAGGCATAGAGGTTGTACTGGCCGCTTTCCTGCATGCTCTGCCAGGCGTTGTACGGCAGCCAGGCCACCACAAACACCAGCAGGTACATCACGGATTTCAGCGCAATCATCAGGTTCGGCGGCAAGCGGGCAAACATCATTGGGCTCCAGAGCAGGTGCGATGTCATTACTTTGCCGCAAAGGCAATGTCCACGCAGGTCCGGGCCCGACAGAAATCTGTCATTTTCAGACAGGTGGTTTTACGGTAGCGTGGCCCCATGACATTTGCCGCTGCCCTCACCGCCAGCCGTTACCTCGCCGGAGTCCAGCAAATGCTGGCAGAACAGGGCGTGCCAATCGATTCCTTACTGGAGGGTACCGGTATCACGCAAGCGTTACTCGATGATGCTGGCGGCTTCATCCATGCCGACGATCAGGACCGCTTTCTCGCCAACGCCATCCGCCTGAGCGGCGATCCAATGCCGGGGCTGCGACTCGGCCGGCGGCTCAACATCAGCGCCCATGGCAGCGCCGGCTTCGCCGGACTGACTGCGGCCAATGCTCGTGCCGCACTGCAAGTGGCGGTGCGCTATTTCCCGCTGATTACCGAACTGGTCAGCCTGCAGCTGGAGGAATCTGCAACAGTGGCCTGCGTGCATGTGCGGCCACTGCCGGGCCTCAGCGAACGCTGCGAGCAGTTTGTTATCCAGACCCTGTTCAGCAGCATCGCCTTGATGGCGGGATTTCTGCTCGGCCCGAACGCCGGAGGCCTGCAACTGGACCTTCCCGGTGGCAAAGACCAGGCTCTGCTCGATGGCCTTGCGGAACTGCGAGACGGCGTGCGTTTCAATACCGGCAGATACTGCATCCAGCTCCCCGGCACGGTACTGAAAACCCCGTTTGCGCTGGCCGATGCTGCTGCCCACCAACTTGCCATACAGCGTTGCGAGCGTGAGCTGGCTCAGTTGCGCAACAGGACCAGCTTTGCCGAGCGCCTCTATCAACAGCTTCTGCTAACGGATGAAAGCATGCCAACGCTGGAACAGCTGGCAGCTCAACTGCAGCTGTCATCACGCACCCTGCACCGGCGCCTGGAGACCGAAGGCAAACGTTTTCGCGAGCTGGTGAATCAGGCACGCATGACCAAGGCCGAACGACTGCTGCAACGGGGCTGGTCAGTAACTGACATTGCCTATGCGCTGGGTTATGGTGACTCGGCTAACTTCACCCGTGCGTTCCGCCGGCATCATGGCGTACCGCCCAGCCGCTTTTACAGGGATTCAGAGAATTGACGGAACTGTTATGCTCTCCCGGGCTCCAAGCCGCCATTCACCCTTTGCCCGGAGTCAGAATGCTTTCCCGGACGTTGCTGCTTGCCGCAGTGCTCTCCCCTGCTCTGATCCACGCTGCTGAGCCAGCATCAAACTCGCCGGAATTTCAGCTCTGCGTGGCAGGCCTGAAAGAGACCGCGTTAGAGCGCGGCATCAGCTCTGCCGTGGTCGAACGTGATCTGGCCAGCGTGAACTATGTTGCACGGGTCATTGAGCTTGATCGCAAGCAACCGGAGTTCAGCGAAAGTTTCGCCACCTATTTCGACAGACGGGTGACGCAGGACCGTATTGTTCGTGGGCGCGCCCTGATGCAAGAGCACCAGCAACTGCTGAACCGCATCAGCCGGGAATTTGGCGTGCCGGCGCAGTATCTGGTCGCATTCTGGGGCCTTGAGACCAACTTTGGCAGTTTCTTTGGCAAAATGCCGGTGCTCGATTCGCTTGCCACTCTGGCCTGCGACCCGCGCCGCAGCGACTACTTCACCGGCGAGCTGATCAATGCCCTGAAGATCATTGATGAAGGTTCTATTACTGCAGAGAAAATGCAGGGGTCCTGGGCTGGGGCGATGGGCCACACCCAGTTCATGCCTTCCGTGTTCCTCCGCTACGCCATTGACTATGACGGTGATGGCAAACGCGACCTGTGGGGCAGCTTGCCTGATGCGCTCGCTTCGGCAGCCAATTTCCTCCGTGGTATCGGCTGGCAAAAACAACAGCGTTGGGGCCGCGAAGTCAGCCTGCCGAAGAACTTTCCCTTTGAAAAAGCCGGACTGGCGAACAGCTTGCCACTCGCGCAGTGGCAATCCCTTGGGGTACGTCAGACCGGCGGAGCGAGCCTGCCGAATGAGGACATGACAGCGGCCCTGCTGGTGCCCACCGGGCACGAGGGGCCGGCGTTTCTGGTCTATGACAACTTCCATGTGATCATGCGCTGGAATCGCGCCGAAGCCTACGCGCTGGCGGTGGGCCATCTGGCGGATCGCATCAACGGCGCCGGCGCACTGCAACGGCAGCCGGTGCAGGCTCCACGACTGAGCCGGGATCAGGTTTTGGCCCTGCAGACCGCTCTGAACGACAAGGGCCATAATGCCGGCGAGCCGGACGGCGTGCTGGGCCCGGGTACCCGCGCCGCCATCAGCCGTTACCAGCTGTCCCGACAACAGGTCGCTGACGGCTTTGTCAGCAAAGCGATTCTCATCGAGCTGGGTGTGCCCGTCGATGACTGAGCGAAGTCTCTTTGCGCTGTACCGGGCCGTTCTGGCCTGCCTGTTACTGCTGGCCATGCCGGCCACAGGCCGTGAACTGATGATCGCCACTTCCTCGTCGATTCCGCCCTACGTCATTACCGGCCAGCATCGCGGCATCGTTGTCGAGATACTTCAGGAAGCGCTGCTGCCACGCGGATATCAGATCGAGTTTATTTACGCGCCAAACCGTCGCGTCGAACACATGCTTGAGGAACGCCAGGTGGATGGCGTTTACAATCTGGCCGCCGACAGCCTGCAGGACGTTTTTTACAGTGATCCCGTGATTGACTATCACAACGTCGTCATCACGCTGGAGAGCTTCCCGGGCCAGATCAACTCTCTTGTTGCCCTGAAGGATCTGCGCGTCGTGGTATTCCAGAATGCACCAAAATTCCTTGGCCCGGAATTCGCCAGGCTGATAACTGATGGCCACGACTTCCCGGAAGTCAGCAATCAGCGCTCTCAGGTGCTGATGCTGTTCCGCGGTCGCGTTGACGCCATCATCATGGAGCAGAAAATTTTCGAGTACTTCTACAACCAGTTACACCGCAGCGGCGAGATTGGCGGCAACTACCGGGTTCACAGGCTGTTCCCGCCCGCCCCGCGCTATGCCGCATTTTCCGACCAGGATGTGCGCGATGATTTCAATATCGGCCTGCGTACCCTGAAGGAAAACGGTCGCCTGCAGGCTATTATTGAGCGTTATCTGGGCGTGGCATCAGAGCCGGAATAGCCAGCGCATAAAACAGGCAACGCCTATACCCCAGGCACCATTTACAAGCAGGCCGCCGATCACGGTGGTGCTGTTAACGTCGAGCCCTTTGAGCGGAAACACCACCAGCATGGCCACGGCTGTCGGGCCAATAGCGCCGGCGACCAACGCGCCCAGCCATTGCCGGACACCGCGCCAGCGGCGAATCAGCCACCACACCGGCAGGCCCCAGACGCCACCCCAGAACGCCAGTGAGATCACCTTCGGCACACCCAGCGGCGCGACCGGACTCATGTTCCAGGGTGCCGCGGGGACTGCTCCGGCCAACCAGAACAGCGCCAGCAGACCCTGATGAAACAGCAGTGTTGCCAGAAACCCGGCAAAAAACGCTTTGACCCAGACCATCATGTTGCTCCTTGTTATTTGTGCAAACTCTTCAAAGCCAGGCTTCCGGTGCCATGCGAGCACTGAACCAGGCCATCAGCCTGCGCCCTAATGGTCCTTTTTCGATACGCCTGACCTGTAAACCTTTTGGCCCCTGAAACTGCCACTGAACCCGTTTTTTTTCACTCAGCTGTAACCGGTAGCTTATCTCGGGCTGCATCGCCTGCTCCGCCAGCTGACCAAGCTGGGCCGCCAGCACAGGGCTATCCATCAGAACGCCAATCTCGGTATTCCAGAAAGCGGAACGCGGATCCATGTTGAAGCTGCCGACAAAGGCGCTGTCATCATCAAAGATAATGGTTTTGGAATGCAGGCTGACCTTGCCACGCCACGGCCAACGCCAGCGCCAGCGCTCCGAGACGTTGGGTGTGTCACGCATTTCATGCAGCTCCACGCCAGCCTCCAGCAAGGCATGTCGATACAGCGTGTAACCGCCGTGAACCAACGGCAGATCGGTGGCTGCCAGTGAGTTGGTCAGCACCCGGACGCGCACCCCGCGGGCAGTCAATTCACCGAGCAACTGCATGCCCAGCTCACCGGGAATGAAATAGGCACTGACCAGCGTCAGCTGCTTCCTTACCGCCTTGACCCGCTCGATCAATGGCGCAAATACCAGCTCTTCCACCGGCGGGGGTTCGGGTGTACCGATTTTTTCCGGGCTGTCCACCAGCAGGCTCGCTTGCACTGTCTGCAGGCTCTCGAGCAAGCGCTGGCCACTGCCGTCCTTCTGCCACTGACGCAGCGATGAAACATAGTCATCGCGCTCGCGCATGGCGGTTTTCAACCGATCTCTGACGCGCAGCCGCCACAGCCGGTGCTCTTCAACATTTGGCACAAACAAACGGAATCGGGCAATCGGCTGAACGAACGGGCTATTCCAGTAGAGCTCGAAACTTGCCTGCATCTGGTCTACCAGCGGGCCTTTCACCAGCAGGTCCAGATCACTGAAGTTCATCTCACTCGAAGCGCCATAGTATTCGTCGCCCAGATTGCGGCCGCCGGTGATGGCCAGCGCGCCATCGGCAAGCCAGAGCTTGTTATGCATGCGCCGATGCAACCGCTGGATGCCGGCAACGAAGCCAAAAAATCGGGTGAATGCATGCCCCCGCCCGGACTCCAGCGGATTGAACAGGCGCACCTCGATATTGTCATGACAGGATAGCGCGGCTATACGGGCGTCCTGTCCGTAGCTGGTCATATCATCCAGCAGCATACGGACCCTGACACCGCGATCGGCCGCATCCAGTAATGACTGGATCAGCATCCGCGTGGTCAGACCGTCATGCAGGATGTAGTACTGGACATCCAGGCTGCGACGCGCGCCCTCGGCCAGGTGGGCACGCATGCCGAGGGCATCCATGCTGCCCTCCAGCAACCGCACCTCACTGCTCACCGACTGCAACTTCTCACCCATCCATACCGCCTTGTAAAATTGGCTCAGCCGCTCCTGCTGACCGATTGTGCCGCATGCTATGCTTCGCGGCCATTCCATTCCCGACGCCGAGCCGCTGCCGTGCCGCTGTCCAAGACTAGTCAATCCGACCTGTTGCTTGTTCTGGTCACCATACTATCCGCGCTGAGCTGGATTTTTTCCCGCGAAGCGGTGCAGCTGATGCCGCCACTGCTGTTTATGTGCCTGCGTTTTCTGCTGGCCGGTTCATTGCTGGCTGTGCTCGGCCGTCGACAACTGTCGCGGATCAATGCTGATCAGGCCTGGCGAGCCATTCAAGTCGGACTGGTATTCGGTTTTGCCATGTGTTTCTGGGTGCTGGGCCTGACCCATGCCAGCCACGTTGGCGAGGGTGCTTTTTTGACCATTCTCGGCGTGCTGATGGTGCCGGTAATTGGCCGTTTGCTGTTTGCCGAAACACCACCGGTCAGCACCTGGATCGCCATTCCGGTTGCCCTGATCGGGCTTGCGCTGCTGGCGCTGAAGGAAGGCTTTCGTCCGGAGACCGGGCAGATCTTTTTTCTCATCTCTGCATTCGGCTTTGCCTTTTACTACACCCTCAATACCCGCGCCGCCAATGTCAGCTCGTCACTCAGCAAAGCTGGCGAGCTGCTGCAGAAACAGGGCGTGCCACCGCTGGCCCTGACCACGCTGATGGTGCTGACCGTCTCTGTGGTAACCGGGCTGGCTTCGCTGGCCATGGAGCCATGGCAGCCCACTTTCGAAAATTTCGAGCCGATGCTGACAATCTGGATTGGTGCCAGCGCCATCATTGGCACCTCGGCCAGATTCTTTCTCCAGACCTGGGCGCAGAGCCTTTCCACCACCAGTCACGGCGTGGTGATCATGATTGTCGAGCCAGTATGGGTGGCACTGCTGGCGGCGCTCTGGTTTGCTGAAACCATGGCGCCGATGCAGCTGGCAGGCTGCCTGCTGATTTTCACTGCACTGCTGGTGAATCGCTGGAACGCGGTGAGAAAAGTTCTGAAATCCGTGTTGTAACAGCTGTCGCCGGCGCCTACCGGCCGGCTCTTTGTTTGCGTTCGGCGAGTACTGCGGGAGAATTGTCCGGCTTCTGCCAACCTGTCAGCTGCTGCTCAATCAGTGCCCGCAACGCATCAATATGCGATGGCAGTGCATTCAGCGCCGGAATGTAGTGGTACTGCTCGCCACCTGCGGCCATAAAATAACCGCGATTCTCGACGTCGATCTCCTCGATCGTCTCCAGACAGTCTGAAGAAAACCCCGGACACAAAACCTGCACATGCCGGACGCCCTGCCCCGGCAACGCCTTCAGGGTTTCGTCGGTATAGGGCTTGAGCCACTGCTCGCGGCCAAAACGGGACTGGAAGGTGGTGACATACTGATCAGCGTTCAGACCAAGACGCTCGGCCAGCAAGCGCGAAGTTTTATGGCATTCACAGTGGTACGGATCGCCGTTATCCAGATAACGCTGCGGCACACCGTGATAGGACAGCACCAGCTTGTCCGGGCGGCCATGTTGCTGCCAGTGCTGCTCGACCTGCCCGGCCAACGCCTCGATATAGGCAGGAAAATCATGGTAGTGACTGACAAAGCGCAAATCCGGCAGCCAGCGGCGGCGGCTGAAATCCGCCGCCAACGCATCGAAAGTGGACGCGGTGGTTGCAGCGGAATACTGCGGGTACAGCGGCAATACCAGCAACTGACGCACGCCCTGCTGCTGCATTGATTCCAGCGTACTGCTGATCGACGGCTGGCCATAACGCATGGCGCACTCGACAATCAGATCGTCACCCCAGACCGGCTTCAGTGCTGCCCGCAGGGCATCGCGTTGGGCCAGCGTATGCACCATCAGCGGTGAGCCAGCGTCGGTCCAGACACTCTGGTAGGCATGAGCCGAACGGCGCGGACGCACGCGCAGAATAATGCCGTGGAGAATCAGGAACCAAAGCAGTCGCGGCACTTCCACCACTCTGGGATCAGCAAGAAACTGCGCCAGATAACGGCGTAATGCCGGCGTGGTTGGAGCTTCGGGAGTCCCCAGATTGGTAATCAGCACCCCGATTCGGGCCGCCTGATCATGGCGAAAGCCGGGTTGTCCCTGATACTGCATAAGCTGTCTCCAAGCGATCGCCGCGTTTTACCGAATAGCCGAGGCCAAGTATAGCCTCAGCCGGTCAAGGTCGTGTCATCAGGGCGACAGCGCCGGTATCGTATCCGGACGTACCGGTGAAATAAACTCGCAGCCCTGGAACTCCTCGATGTCACCGCCCACCGCCAGACAGTTCCAGTACACCGTCTCGTCATCGTCAAACCACTGCGGATTCATCCGCACCGCCCGGCGCCGGAAGCCCCCGTGTTCAGGCATTTCCACCAGCAGTTCGCCGGAAGCCTGATCAAAACGCCATGCCATGCCATCAAACAACTCTACCAACTCAGCTTGGTCGGCAGCCGGGAAAGTCTTGTTCTCACTGTAATACTCACTGATGTACCAGGCCGCTCCATCCACCGCGGCGACCAGCGTGGCGAGTCGGTCGTACTCGTTGTACCAGCCCTGACGCTCGCTGATTTCCTGTTCAGCACCGGCCTGCTTTTCCGGGTCCTGCGGTCGCAATGACAACAGCAGCAGCTGCATCTCTTCCACCGACATGGGGCGACCATTAAGGCTCAACTGCCCTTGCATGACAGAGAATGCCAGCCGCCACTGATCGCCATCACGACGAACGACGCCGGCCTCCTCCAGCG
>JBFHPX010000108.1:0-8036 GCA_041592575.1 Alcanivoracaceae bacterium | reverse complement strand
CTGCACTTCGAGCTGTGCTATTACCGCGGTATCGAGTTCTGTATCCGCCGCGGGCTGAAAGAATTCGATCCGGGGGTACAGGGAGAGCACAAGATCCTGCGCGGTTTCGAGCCGGTCATTACCCGCTCCCTGCACTGGATGCGCGAGCCGGCGTTTCACCGTGCGGTAATGGATTTCTGTGAGCGTGAGGCGGTGATGGTGCGGGCCTATCAGCAGCAAGCTCGCACGCTGTTGCCCTATCGCCAGGCAGAATAATCAGGCGGCGCGGCTTTGCTGGGCGTCGAAAAACACCAGCGCCATGGTGATCAGGTCTTTCAGGTCACGGGCGGGGTGGCTCGGGTCCTTCGGGCCAAGCTGGCTGGTAACGTCTTCGAAATCGCCGTCATCCGGGCTCGACAGGTCGACGAAATACTCGAACACCTTGCGGTCCTGGGTTACCAGTGTGCCGGAGTAAACGCCCTCGTCAAAAACACCGAGGCACGGAAACACTGCCTGATCCAGGTTGACGCCCTGATTGCGGAACCACGTCAGCAATGCTTCCTCGGACTCGCCGCGGCGAATCTGGCTGGTGGCTGCAGCCACCGCTTCCCAGGCATTCTGTTCACTGACTTTGCTGAATTCCATGGTACTCCCCGTGTCCGTGAACTGATTCTAGCGAAACCGGCCCCGGGGCTGACCAGTGTCGGGGCGACATCCGGTGCCTGTCAGGGGATAAACGGAATCTATTAGCCCCGGCGGATTCAGGCAACCCCGGATTCGGCCGGAAACAGCGGCGGCATCGGGCAGTCCATCAGCGTAGCAATGCCGCGCAACAGTTCCGCCTCCTGTACCTGGATCAGGCCGTCGGCTCGGGCGATATCTGCCAGTCCATCAAGCAATGGGCCTTTCAGCAGAGGCATGAGGTCACGAAGGTCCCGGAGGGCTGCATCAAGCGCCTCAATCGGGCACTGCGCCAGCGGCAGCAGCCCGGTGCCGGTTGGCAGCAGGGCAATGGCAGCGCCGTGGAACAGGTTTTCGGCCGCATCTCCGCTGGCCCCTGATGCATGCACCGTCAGCGACATCACCAGCTGAATCTGGTTGGCCACCGCCGTATATTGACGAAACCGCACCTGCGGAGCCCGTGAGGCGCCTGCCCGCAAATGGTCGGCAAGAATCCGGGTCAGAATGAACTCGAACAGCGTCAGCCGCTGATCATGTTTTACCAGCAGTTCCAGTTGTGCCAGAAACTGGTCGCGCTGATCCTGGGGCAGTTGTTTCAGCGCGGGAATGGCCAGATCTGTCAGCGGCAGACGTAACCGGGTGCCGAGCTTTCCGGTGTCCTCACACAGCTGCGCCACCATGCGCTGCTCCAGAGCAGGCAGGTTCAGCAGCGCGATCAGTTCGGCCTGATCGGATCGACTGACACCAATGGCCAGTGCAAGGACAACCCAGCGGGCAGATTCCGGCTGGCGGAGGTTCTGTTTCAGCGGCTCGGGAATGGAATCGTGCAGACTGCGGGCATAACCGACATGTGACTCACGCATGGTGCCAACGGTGCCGGCGATGCCCATGGCGGCAACCGCACCGGCGGCCTTGGCCGCAGAGCTGCCGGCAAATCCCATGGCGGTATCACTGTCTGTTGCTGCGGTGGGGGTCGTGGTGGGGGCTTGTTCGCCATTTTGCCGTTGCCGCACTCGGGCCCGCGCCAGCCAGTCGCCGCCCAGCGCCTTCAGTCGCTGGTCCACCGGCGGGTGGGTGGCAAGCAGATACTGAAGGTGAAACGGTACCGTGGCGCCAAAGCACATATGGCTCATGTCTTCGCCATGGGAGGAGACAAGATGGCTGCCGTGCTGGTTGCGTATCTTGATCAGGGCATTGGCGATGCCCGACGGGTTGCGGGTGAACTGTACCGATGAGGCGTCGGCCAGCAACTCCCGCTGGCGAGAGATGGCTGCCTTGATCAGGCGGCCAAAAAAAAGGCCGATATAACCGATCACCATCATCGCCAGGCCAAGAATGATCAGAAAAAAGACCCCGGCGGCTTCGTTCTTCCCGGAGCGGCGATTGAAAAAGCGTGCCCGGGTGTTGGCATGCAGTAACAGCTCGCCAACCTTGCCAATCGCAAGAATTCCCGCAAGTACAGCAATCAGGCGCATGTTCAGGCGCATGTCAGCGTTGAAAATATGGCTGAATTCATGGGCGATAACGCCCTGAAGCTCTTCCCGGGTCAGGGTGTCGAGGGCTCCGCGGGTGACCACCAGCACGGCCTCGGTAGGACGGTAACCCGCAACCAGGGCATTTATGGCGGCTTCCTGCTCCATGACAAAGGTGCGTGGCACCGGAATGCCGGAGGCGATGGCCATCTCCTCGATAACATTGCGCAGGCGGCGGTCGGACGGGTTGCTGCTGTCAGGGAGGATTTCTCTGGCGCCGAGCAAATGGGCGAGGGCGACGCCGCCCTCGCGCAGCTGCCAGGCTTTTCTGACGCTGCCGGCGAGAATGATCACCAGGGTAATCACCAGGCTCCAGAGCATTGCCGGCGAGCGCAGCCAGTCATTCAGGCTGTACCCGCCGCCGCTGGTCCAGAGTGCCGCCAGATACAGGCACAGGCTGACGGCGGCAACAATGGCGATAATGGCAAGCACAAAATAGCCTGCCAATAGCCAGGTTCGTCGCCGCGCCCGTTCCTGATGCTGGAAAAAGTTCATGGGTCAGCCCGACCGGCTCAGAAGCTGACCTTAACCGCCTGCCGTGCTGCCGGATCCTCAAGTTCAAGCTGCTGAGCGGCCTTGAAGTTGCCAAACAGGCCGGCAATGAAGTTGTTCGGGAACTGTTCCCGGTAGGTGTTGTAGTCCATAACCAGATCATTGAAAGCCTGACGGGCGAAGCCGACCCGGTTTTCGGTGCTGGTCAACTCTTCCATCAGCTGGGCGATGGTTTCATTGGCGCGCAGCTCCGGATACTGCTCGGACACCGCGTAAAGATTGGCGAGCGAGCCGGAAAGCAGCCCCTCGGCACGGCCCAGGGCAGTCATGGCGCCAGCATTGTCTGGCTGGGCGCGGGCATTCTTGCGGGCGGTCTCGGCCTGATTGCGGGCCTCGATAACCTGAGTCAGGGTTTCCTTTTCATGGCCCAGATAGGCCTTGGCAGACTCCACCAGAGAGGGAATCAGGTCATGGCGACGTTGCAGCTGGACGTCAATCTGGGCAAAGCCGTTCTTGAAGCGGTTTCGCAGCGCGATCAATTTGTTATAGACGGCGATGATGTAAATCAGCACCAGTGCCAGAAAGCCGAAAAACAACCAGGTTCCCATGATCTCTGCCCCCATATTCCCTGACATCAAGCCGTAATGGCTAAAGAGCACCTGACGGTGCGCGCTGGCCAGACTATAACCAGCGCGACGGCAGATGTCAGCGGATCAGAGCGCGGCTGTCTTGCCGAGCACAGCAAACGGCAGGTAATGGTCGATCAGCAGGGCGGCAAACAGCACGAAAAGGTAAGTGATCGAGTAGCCGAAGGTTTTCATCGGCAGACTCGGGTCATCGCTGAAGCGCAGGCGCAACGCATGCAGCAGGAAGACACCGCCGAGCAGGACTGCGGTGATCAGGTAGATCAGTCCGCTCATGCCTGTCAGGTAGGGGAGTAGTGAGGTGATCACCAGCAAGACGGTGTAATAGAGCACCGACTGACGGGTAAAGGGTATGCCGTGGGTGACCGGAAGCATCGGAATACCGGCCTTGGCATACTCGTCACGACGATGAATGGCCAGCGCCCAGAAGTGTGGCGGCGTCCAGACGAAAATGATCAGCACCAGCAGCCAGGCATACGGGTGCGCCTCGCCGGTAACCGCAGTCCAGCCGAGCAGGGGCGGAATGGCGCCGGCGAGTCCACCGATGACAATGTTCTGTGGAGTCGCCCGCTTCAGGTACAGGGTGTAGATAAAGGCGTAACCGATAAAGCCGAAGAATGTCAGGAATGCAGTCAACGGGTTCACCAGAAAGTACAGCAGCGCCATTGACGCCGCCGCCAGCAGTACCGCAAAGGCCACCGCCCGGCGGGTATCCAGACGCCCGGTGACGATGGGTCGCTTCTCGGTGCGGGCCATGATGGCATCGATTTTCTGATCCATGATCTGGTTGATCGCCGCAGAAGACATCATTGCCAGGGCCATGCCGATAACGGCCGGGATAAATATACTCAGCGGCACCATGCCCGCCGGCTCAGTGGCGAGAAACATGCCTGCCACTGCCGTGACCATTAGTAGCGCGACGACACCGGGTTTGGTCAGCGCCCAGTAGTCGCGCCAGCTGGCAGATGACGTGGTCATGCGTCGCGCTCCGAACAGGTGCGAATAGAGCGGCCGAACAGCACCAGACTAATCAGCAGAACAACCGCGAAGAAATTGTGCGCTACTGCCATGGCAAGCGGTACCTTGAAGATGACGTTGCCCAGACCCAGGCAGATTTGCCAGATTAGCAGTCCGCCAATCACCAGTGCGAAGTTTCGATGAAAATGACAACGGGCATTGCGGAGGATCCGTATCACCAGCGTGCCTACTACCAGTAATACCAACAGCGCGCCGAACCGATGCGTGACATGAATGGTGGTGCGGGCATCATTTTCCAGCACGCCAAATTCATAATCCGGCTTATCGTGCTCGTGGCCCCAGAACACAAAGGCATCTTCGAAATTGATGTGATCAACCCAGCCGTCCTCGCAGATCGGCAGCTCGGTACAGACCACGGCGGCATAGTTGGCTGTGGTCCAGCCGCCCAGCGCGATCTGCAGGATGACCACCGCAATTGCAGCGGCGCTCAAGCCACGCAGCGAGCGAACATCGCAGTCATTGAGAAACTTCGGCCAGCCGTACAGCTTTGCCGCCAGCCAGCAAAGCAGCGTCATGGTGGTAAAGCCGCCGAGCAGGTGCAGCATGACGATGGTTGGCTGCAAGCCCATGGTCACAGTCCATTTCCCGAGGATGCCCTGACAGATAACCAGAACCAGCAATGTGGTCGGTAGCGCCAGCGGCTGGTGTCTGTCACGGCGATTGATCCACGCCAGCGTCGTGATAATGACTATCAGCAAGCCGAGCGAGGCAGCAAAATAGCGGTGCACCATTTCCGGCACGGTCTTGAAGGCCTCGCGATAGGTGCCCGGCGCGGTCTCATTTTTCTGGCTGACGTAATCGATTGCCTTGCGGACATCGAGGTGGCCATAGCAGCCTGGCCAATCGGGGCAGCCAAGGCCGGCATCGGCCAGCCGCGTCCAGGCGCCAAGCATGATGACGCCGGCGGTCAGCAACACTGCGAACACGGTCAACCTTCTTTGCCACAGTAATGCGCGATTCAGAACTGGTTCTTGCATGGAGAGTTACCCGATCAGTGAGCCTTTAAGAGTGCGTTTCAGGTCGTAGAGAATCCTGTCCGACTCGAGAAGCACGTCCTGTATGTCCTCGTGCGTGGGGTACCAGATAAAAATCTGCCCATCCGGGGCAACCAGAAAAATATGATCGACAGCAGTGCTTGCGCCATCCATGAACGGCAGCAAGGCATGACTAACGGCATCGGCATCAACCTGAAGCTCGACCATGCCGACCACTTCGTTATCCAGAAAAGCACGCAGCGCATCGCCCGGCTCCGCGGTATGGGCAATCATTCTGCGCACCCGCGGAGCGTCGGAGCCCAATGCTTGACGAAGCTGTTTGATCAGATAGTAAAGACCGTTCTTGCAGGCGGTCTCGCAGTCGCCGGCGGCGATGTACAGCATGGTCCACTGACCAGTCATTTCGCTGATATCGTAACGTTCGCCTGACATCTTCCGTGGCTTCAGGTCTTGAAACTGAACGTGAGGAACAATCAGTGTGCCCTTGTTGGTTCTCTCCATTTCACTGACATCAACGAACAGATGTACGAACAACATGGTCAGCGCGAACGGGGCGATGATCAGAGCCATGATCAGGAGGTTTCTGTTGCGCTGTGTCATGCGTCGATATCCTGTTGATCGCCGGGACGGCGGCGGAAGCCGGTGGCCAGAAAAAACAGCAAGGCCGCAGTGGCCATGGCAAACCATTGCACGGCATAACCGTGATGTTTCTCCGGGCCCATCACCGGGTCATGCCATATGCGCGGCATCTGCTCGCCGCTTTCCAGCATCACATCCGGGTCTGTCCGGATTTCGAAGGGCGCTAATTCTACTCCAAGAACTTCGGCAAGTGCGTCGATTTCGATCTTTTGCAATCGCAGCGGCCAGTCGGGCGCTGACAGATCATCCTCAGCCAGCGTGAAGGTGCGGTCGCTGTATTGATAGGTGAAGCCTTCGACCTCGACGTCGCCGGAAATCGGGGCGATTTCCGGCAGCACCTCGCGGTCTGCGCCACGGGCTATCCAGCCGCGGTTGACCAGTACCCAGTTGCCATCATCGCTCTGCAGTGGGGTCAGGACGTGGTAGCCGGCCACCCGCTCCAGCACCCGGTTATCCAGCAGAATGACCCGATCATTATTGAATCGGCCCCGCACCCGCAGCGGATAATTGCCCGGTTCGGCCAGCGCCAGCGCCTGGCTCAGGGACAGCGGCGCCTTGGCCGCACGGTCCTGCTGCTGTTGCTGCCAGTTGGCCTTGGTCTCGGCCCGGTCAAGCTGCCAGAACCCCAACCGCAGACACAGTGCCACCACCGCCACGGTGGCCAGCAGCGCAGGCAGTGAATGGTGGAAGCGGCGTGGCGCCATTCAGTTCTCCAGCAATGGTTGCCCGGCAACCAGTTCGCCCGATACTGACGCCATCGGGCTAGAATGGGGCGGCATTCTAGCGGAGTGGATTCCGCGGTGCGCGTCGTGCCGGCATTTTGTCGGACGGTTACTGTGGCAAGCGGAGGTTCTCATGTTGTGGGTGAAGGTTTTGGCACTGTTGCTGCTGGCAGCGGCGGTATTTGCCCTGTTTCGAGGCCTGACATCCATGGTCAGGGGGGAGAGCGCCGATGGCCGGACCGTCCGGGCGCTGGCCTGGCGAGTGGGGTTGTCAGTGGTGGTGTTTCTGTTCCTGATCCTGTCCATGTATATGGGCTGGATCAAGCCACACGATGTGCGCTTTACTGAGCTCCATGGGGTGCCGGTGGAGCAATCGGAGTCGCAGCAGCCCTGACTTTCTATTGTAGGGAGTTGAGTCATGAGGTGGCCCGTTGCAACCCTGCTTGTCCTGACGCTGCCGGCGCTGGCGGGCGCCGACACAATCCGTCTTCGCGCTGATGCATGGTTCCCGGTAAACGGAGACCCCGGTGCGGAGCTGCCCGGGTTCGGGATCGAAGCGCTGACGGTGGTATGGAAAGAAGCCGGTCACGAGCTCGACTATCGATTGATGTCCTGGGGCCGCAGTCTCGAGGCGGTGCGCAATGGCAGTGCCGACTGTGTCATCGGCGCCTATAAGGAAGACGCACCCGACTTGCGCTTCCCTGAGCAGGAGCTGGGCCGCGATGGTGTTGGCATCTACGTCAGGGCGACGGATGAGTGGCAGTACAGCGGCGTGGAGTCTCTGGCCCGTCGCACCGTTGGTGTGATCAGCGAGTACAGCTATGGCAAGGAGCTGGATGGCTGGTTGGCGGATTCCGCCAATGCTACCCGGATACAGATGGCCTACGGTGCCGCTGCACTGGACGGCAATATTCGCAAGCTGCTGGCCGGCCGGGTGGACGTGCTGCTTGAGTCGCCGATGATCATGAATACGGCGCTGCGCAGGCTGGAGCTGGCCCGGTTTGTCCGGCTCTCCGGCGAGGCTAAACCAGCGACCCCCTTCTATATAGCATGTTCGGCCGACAACCCGCGGGTGCCGGCGTGGTTGCGTCAGTTTGACGAGGGCATGGTTCGCCTGAAACAAACCGGGCAATGGAGCAGTCTGCTCGAGCGTTACGGACTGAGCGCTGATTGACGACGGTTGGCGGATTTACTTGCGACCGCCCTTTGGCGTCGGGCTGAACGGCATCGGGAAGGCGGTTACATTGCTGCCAGTGGCGTCGGTCACCTTGGCAATGCCTTCTTTCTCCACTTCATCAATGCGAATCACCGCCT
>JBFHPX010000107.1:0-8081 GCA_041592575.1 Alcanivoracaceae bacterium | reverse complement strand
GATCGAGGCGTCCGAGCCAGCGTGGGTCCTCCCGGCTCAGCAGGGCGAGCAGGTCCTCCATGCGGACATGCTCGTCGAGCCAGTGTCGCAGTGCTGTCCACAAATCAAACTCGGCGACAGCAGCAAGCAGAATACTGAGCTGAGGCTCACTGCCGGTAATCCGGATGCGGTCATCATCGGCGAGATCAGCTGCCGGGGCCAAAAGCCACTGCAGCAGGGCTCCCAGCGAGGTCCGGACACGGATATCCACCGGGCCCTCGTAGTCATGCAGGATCTCAACACCATCCTCGACCAGCAACATGTAAATGCTGGTCGCCGGCTTCTCAAGCCGGATGCGCACTACGGTGCCGTGCAGAGCGGTCAGTCGGGAGGCGGCCTGACCCTCGAGCGCAAGCGCCTGATTGAGCACAGTTTCCAGCGCGCCGAGCGTCAGAAACCGGGTCAGGGATCGCTGTTCTTCCATGCCGGTGAGCTACCTGTGAATGAGTCAGGAATGTCAGGCATTCTACACGCCCCGATGTTCATGGACAGGCCAAATAACCTGCTCCGGGTAGCAGTTTGGCCGACTGGATGCTGGCGGCGGGGCTGTTCTGACTGCCGGGACCGCCGGATAGTCCTGATTGGCCGGGGAAAAAAGCGTTTCAGTCACTTACGTCCGGCGGGCATGTGGCTATACTAGGCGCTTGCTGCAGCTTACCCGGCTTTCCGGGCGGACTGGATCCGCTGCAGTTTGGCCTGTGAGGGAGCGTCTCCCTCTGTTCGGGGAGAAGTTTTTTTTCATGTTTGAAGCCCTGTTATCCCATCCGGATTTCTGGAAATACGTCAGTATTCCTATCGCATCGGGCATCATCGGCTGGGGCACCAACTGGCTGGCAGTGCAGATGACTTTCTGGCCGAAAGAATTCATTGGCATCAAGCCTTTTCTGGGCTGGCAGGGCATTATCCCCTCCAAAGCCGAAAAAATGGGCCGTATTGTTGTCGAGAAAACCCTCGAAAAACTTGGTTCCATCGACGAGTTCTTTCGCCAGATGGAACCGGAGAAGATTGCCGCCCACCTTACCCGCAGTACTCAGGACCGGATTGAGGAGTACACCGACGAGGTGATGCTCGAGCGTAATGGTGTGCTTTGGGAAAACCTGCCGTTGATGGTACGCAAGCGAGTCTACAATCGTGCCCGTCGTGCCATTCCTGACGTCATGGACAACCTGATCGACGACATCAGCCGCAATATTGAGGAGCTGGTGGACCTCAAGCACATGGTGGTGACCCAGCTGACCGAGGACAAGGATCTGCTGATTCGGGTGTTTCGTGAGGTCGGTGAACCTGAGTTTCGTTTTGTCGTGAACTCCGGGTTTTATTTTGGCTTCCTGTTCGGCCTGATACAGATTCCGGTATTTGTCCTGATGCCGGAGAACTGGGTTTTACCGGTGTTTGGCTTTATCGTTGGTATTGCGACCAA
The DNA here is from genome assembly GCA_041592575.1 of Alcanivoracaceae bacterium. Classification (GTDB taxonomy): domain Bacteria; phylum Pseudomonadota; class Gammaproteobacteria; order Pseudomonadales; family Alcanivoracaceae; genus PGZG01. Next base: position 6,622 of record JBFHPX010000107.1, on the reverse strand, counting down.
CTGGGTGGCGTTGAACGTTATTTTTCGGCCCTTGAATCCGGTCAAGATGGGGCCTTTTCGCGTTCAGGGCCTGTTCTTGCGCAGGCAGAAGGATGTCGCCGAGCAGTTCGCCCGCATCACCACCACCGAAATGATGACCCTGCAGAAACTGATGCAGCAGGTTGTTAACGGCCCGCGTGGTGACCGTACCCGGATGCTTATCAAGAAACATCTGCGGCCTCTTCTTGAAGGTGGCGTAGTGCGGACGGCAGCGCAGCTTACTGTTGGTCCGGGCGGTTATGCCGAGCTCAAGCGTGCGGTGGAAGAGAAGGCGGTAGACCTGTCGATGTATCCCTTCGAAGATCCAGTGTTCAATCGCGAGCGGGGCGCCATCGTTGAGAAAGTGATTAGCGAGCGGATGCAGGCACTTTCCTCGGAGGAGTTTCAGGATCTGCTTCGACCGGCATTTCAGGAAGATGAGTGGATTCTGATCCTGGTGGGTGGTGCGCTCGGCGCCATGGCTGGCATGTTCCAGCTGCTGGTCGTATTCGGGGTTGCCTGAGATGACCGTGGCGCTGTCGGCAACGCAGGTGTTCGGCCTGCTGTTTGCGGCAGCGATACTTTCATCTCTGATTACGCTGCTGGTCATGCATCTGGCATTCAAGTACAAGGTCGGTCCGGAGATCGAGCGCAAGGTTGACCGGCGTCTGAGTGAAGGCGCGGCCCGGCTTGAAGAAAATCTTCGTCAGCGCATTGTCGAGGCAGTTTTCGGCAAGTCTGACATCATTCGTGAGCGCGCCCGGGATATCGCCAAAACGGGTATCAGCCTGCTGGCAGGCCGTCGGCAGACCCGTGGCGATTACGATGACGAGGGTGACTTCTGAGAGCGCTTCAGGGCAGGGATTTTTTGCCTTCCTGACAGATTGTCAGACACATACTCCCCTTAACGACTGTCCCGCCACCTAAACTTCCCTCAGTTCGCGCTGATTCTATTGTTTCACTTTCTGGCATTTGCCATTGCTGTATTGGCTTGTGGAACTGATACCGGAGCAAGTTCATGTCTGACCGCAAGCAAGATAAAGAAACTCAGGAAAAGAACCATCCGCTGAAGGGAATCGGGGATGGAGCACTGGACCTGCGTAAATACACCCACCAGATCTGGCTAGCCGGCCTTGGTGCCTTTGCCCGCGCCGAAGAAGAGGGCAGCAAGCTGTTCGATACTCTGGTGGACGTGGGCAAGGACCTGGAGTCCAAGACTCGTGATATCTCCGAGACCAGAGTGGAAGAGATCAAGGAGCGGGTTCGCAGCCGTACTGGCGAGACCATGGGCAAGATGGAAAAGGCGTTTGATGAGCGCCTGAACAAGGCTTTGTCCAAGCTGGGCATCCCGAACAAGCGTGAGGTTGAGGCGCTGCAGAAGCGCGTTCAGGAACTCACGGCAGCGCTTGAAGAGCTGACTCCCGACGAGAAGGCCAAGGGCAAGAAGTAAGGCATCGAAGTTTGTAGCGCACACCGCAAACCCCTTGTGGTGTTGTTTTACGGGTCCCATCCTCTGGGGCCCGTTTTTTTTGCTGTGAATTCCAGCTGTTAGAGCGGGTACCGGGCCAGGTATCAGAATATTTCTGCACAGGCGCGAGCTAACTGGCCGTCGCTCTGGAGTTTTTTCCTGAAAGTGTCATTTTCCAACGGTTTTTTTATTCTATATGTCTGATTTATAAGGGAATTAACGGGAAGGTCAAAAAAACGTCAAATTGATGTAGCGGTCCGTTTAATGCCTGTTCCACGCCTTTGTCAGGCCCTTTTACACAGAGTTTTCCACAGATTCTGTGGACAATGGCTGACAGCAGAGCCGGTTAAACCGGTGCTTGCCAGCAGCCGTTGGCTGCGTATTGGCTAAGTAGTAAGCATGGCAAGTAATGTTAGCCATGAGAGCTGATTTTTCTGTCAGGATGTCACCGTAACTAACTGATTTCCTGTTTCACCTTATTTTGCCTGGTTGCAGTGCATCCACGCCAGCGATCTTCCTCCTGTCGCGTCAGTACCATCGTGCGTGGAACTTCACACAGACTTATCCACAGACAGAGCTTTGTTCACGAAATAAAAAAGGCCAGACATTGCTGTGTCTGGCCCTTTTTACTTCGTCGAGGTTTGCTCAGAAGCGGTACTTGCCACCATCAACACCCTGTTGCAGCTCCGGGGTTAGCCGCTGATAGCCGGCTTCCCCGGGAAGCAGTGCGTACACCGGGTTGTCCTGCTGGGCCAGGTCGTATTTCTGCTCTTTCAGTTTGTTCTTCTGGTGCTTGAAAGTGCCGGTGGTTTCCATTTCCTGATCATTGATGCGGATAAAGACCGGAATGGCATACGGCGGCAGTTCGCGCTTCAGGTACTCGTACAGGCCCTTGAAGTTGAACTGGCTGTGATCGCCGTCAAGACGAACCTGAGCCATGCCGGCGCGGCCATTGGTATTGGGGATTTCGACACCGTAGACCACGGTTTCAACAATCCCGTCAAAGCCGTCCATGATCTGTTCGACTTCGGTGGTCGACACGTTTTCGCCTTTCCAGCGGAAGGTATCGCCGAGACGGTCAACGAATTGGGCATGCTTGAAGCCGATATCCCGCATCATGTCGCCAGTATTGAAGTAGGCGTCGCCTTTTTTGAAGACATTACGCAGTACCGATTTCTCGGTCTTTTCCTTGTCGGTGTAACCGTCAAACGGGGTTTTGTCGGTGATTTCACCGATCAACAGACCTGCCTCACCCTTGCCGACTTTGATCATAAAGCCATTCGGCCCACGTACCGGCTCTTCGCGCTCCTTGTCATATTTGACGATTGCGTAGGAGACCGGAGAAAAGCCGACGGTATTGTCAAAGTTGAAGATGTTGGTGAAAGCAACATTGCCTTCAGACGAGGCATACAGCTCGACCACACGATCAATGCCAAAGCGCTCCTTGAATCCCTTCCAAATGCCCGGGCGCAGGCCATTGCCGACGATCACCTTGACCTTGTTATCGCGGTCATTGGGCTTGGCGGCTTGTTCGTTCAGATAACGGCACAGCTCGCCGACGTAGGCAAAAGCAGTGCAGTCATTATTGCGAATGTCGTCCCAGAAGCGACTGGCGGAGAACTTGCGCGCCAGCACCAGACCAGCGCCTGCGGCAATTGCCGAACCCCAGCCGATTACCATGCCGGTGGCATGGTAGAACGGCAGGGTGCAGTACATGCGGTCGTGCTTTTCCAGCCGGACGGCGGAATAACCAAAAGCGCCATAGGCCTTTTCCCAGCGGCCATGGTTGAAGACAACCGCTTTCGGCAAGCCGGTGGTGCCGGACGTGTATATATAAAAGAGCGGATCTTTCAGGAAGATCTTGCCTGCGGTGTCAGGGTTTTCGCTACTGCAGTCACGGATCAGTTCTGCCAGATTCTGATAGCCGGAAGGCACGGTTCCCGGGTTGTCCAGCGTGTCCTGATCGGCGAAGCAGTAAAAGCGGTCGGCAGGCAGTTCCAGGTCTGCACGTACTTCTTCAACGGCTTCTACCAGCTCTGCGCCAATCACCGCCGCTTTCGGTTTCACCAGATTGACGCTGTGGGTCAGGATCTTGCCGCGCTGTGAGGTATTAATCAGCGCAGATACCACGCCAATCTTGGCCAGCCCGACAACGGTGCCAAGCAGCTCGGTGCGGTTTTCAATATCGACTGCTACCACGTCACCTTTTTTCAGGCCGATGGAGGCGAAGTAATCTGAGATGCGGTTGGCCCAGGCGTTGAACTGGGTATAGGTCAGCTGGGTGTCATTGTGAATTACCGCAACGCCATTCGGGTTCATGTCGGTGGCTCGCTGGATGGCGAGGCCGAGGCCCAGAGGCATGGTTTTGTCGGTCAGCTTGGCCATCTTCGAGCCTTTGATGATACCGGGCAAGTTGGCCAGTACCTCGGGCATTTTGGACAGCAGCTTGGGCAACGTGATGACGTCGGCGTTGCTCATGGGATCTCCGTCTTTAAGTTGTTGGTCTGTGTGTTGCCGGTATGCCAGGCACCCGCTGACCGGTCAGTTGCGGGCGCGCCGGATTCCGGCAGAGTGCGGCAACAGGCCGCGATAAAAGCAGGGGCGGCCGTACCATAACTGTCCCACCGGCAGCTGGCAAGCGAGTCGGCGGGTTAGTGCTCCACGGTCAACAGGATCTGTTTACCTTTGACCTGATCGCCAGCCTTCACTCCCACCGAGGCGACCACGCCGTCGGCGCTGGCCTTCAGGCTATGCTCCATTTTCATTGCCTCCATCACCACCAGAACCTCACCGCGGCTAACGCTCTGGCCCGGTTGACAGCGCACGGTAATCACGGCGCCGTCCATCGGCGCGCGTAACTGGCCGGAGCCGGGTCCTTCCGCTGCTGCGACGGCAGCATGGGTCTGATCGCTGAAGGCGATCGCCTGACCCTGATGATCGATCCAGAGCTGATGCGGGCTGCGCAGTATGGCGATACGGCGGCGCACGCCATTGAGAGAAACCTCCACAGACTGGGGATTCACGCAGTGCAGCTCGATAACAAACTCAAGCTCGCCAACCCTTATCCGCGTCAGGCTGCCGTCCCGGTGGAGCATGACGCTGCGACGCTCATTGCCAGCGACCAGTAGTAGCGGCTGGGCGCCATGATCGCTGCTGTGCCAGGCGCGCAGTGCTTCGCGCTGGTCGGCGCTGATCAGGCTGGCGGCGATGGCGAACAGGCTATCGTCCGGTTTTGTCGGGGTGAGGCTGGGGTCGTCGCCGAAATCACTGCCAAGGAAAGCGGTGGTGGCGCCGCCTGCGGCAAACACCCGGTGGCGCAAAATAGCGGCAAGGAAGCGGCGGTTGTCCTGTACGCCGAACAGCACCGTGTCTTCAATGGCACGGATCAGGCGGCGGCGGGCGTCTTCGCGGCTTTCCCCCCAGGCAATGATCTTGGCCAGCATCGGGTCGTAGTGGCTGCCGACACTGAAGCCTTCACGCAGGCCGTGGTCGATGCGCACGCCCTCGCCCTCGGCCGGGCGCCAGGCCAGCACCGGGCCGGTCTGTGGCATAAAGTTCTGGCTCGGTGACTCTGCATACAGGCGCACTTCAATAGCATGGCCTTCAAGCTTGATCTGATCCTGACTGAGTGGCAGGGGTTCGCCGCGGGCGACACGAATCTGCCAGGCCACCAGATCAAGGCCGGTGACCAGCTCGGTGACCGGATGCTCAACCTGAAGCCGGGTATTCATTTCGAGGAAATAGAAGCTGCCATCTTCTGCCAGCAGAAACTCTACCGTGCCGGCGCCGACGTACTGGCAGGATTTCGCTGCATTTACTGCAGCTTCGCCCATCTTTGCCCGCAGCGCGGGGTTGACTGCGGGGGAGGGCGCTTCCTCGACCACCTTCTGGTGACGACGTTGCACCGAGCAATCACGCTCGCCCAGATGAATGACATTGCCGTGCTGGTCACCAAACACCTGAATCTCGACATGGCGCGGCCGCATCACCGCGCGCTCGAGAATCAGCTCATCGCTGCCGAAAGCGCTTTTTGCTTCGGCGCGCGCGGAACGCAATTGTTCGGCTACCTCAGCCATATCCGTTACCACGCGCATACCGCGGCCGCCGCCACCGGCGCTGGCCTTGATCATCAACGGCAAGCCGATACGCCCGGCCTCACGGATCAGTGTCGCGTCAGATTGATCAGCACCCTCGTAGCCGGGGATGCAGGGCACACCGGCTTCCTGCATGGCGATTTTCGACAGCCGCTTCGAACCCATCAGGTGAATGGCGTTGACCGGCGGGCCGATAAAGGTAATGCCGGCAGCTTCGCAGGCCTGGGCAAACGTGGAGTTTTCCGACAAAAAGCCATAGCCGGGGTGCACCGCATCAGCACCGGTCTGCTTTGCGGCGGCAAGAATGGCGTCGCTATTCAGGTACGACTGGCTGACCGTCGCCGGACCAATACAGACAGCCTCGTCAGCAAGGGCAACATGGCGGGCATCGCTATCCGCCTGCGAATAGATAGCCACAGTTCGGTAGCCCAAAGAGCGCGCTGTACGGATCACCCGGCAGGCAATTTCGCCACGGTTGGCAATCAGGATTTTTTCAAAAGCCATGACAGGCTCCGGTAAATTTTTATCGGAAAATCATTCCGCCCAGTTGGGCAGTCGTTTCTGTACGAATGCCATGGTGCCCTCGGCGCCTTCACTGCTGGCCACCGCGGCGGCGAAATCGTGCGCCGCCTGATCAAGCAGGCTTTCCAGTGGCTGCTCACCGACGCTTAGCACCAGCTGTTTGGTGACGCGGTTGGCGTGTGGCGCGCAGCGACGGATCTGCTTCAGGGTGGCGTCGAGCCGGGCATCCAGCTCTGCCGCCGGCACTGCTTCGTGAGCGATGCCAAGGCGAGCTGCCTCACTGCCGTTAAAGCGTGCGCCAGTAAGCGCCAGGCGGCGTGCCTGAGTGAGGCCGATTCGCTGGACCACAAACGGCGCGATCTGTGCCGGTATCACACCAAGGCCGGTTTCCGGCAAGCCGAACTGGGCATCGTCTGCGGCCAGTGCAACGTCAGAAATACAGGCCAGCCCGAAACCGCCGCCCAGTACCGCGCCTTCAATCACGGTGATCAATACCTGCGGCAGTTTGTTCGCGCGGGTG
>JBFHPX010000106.1:0-8149 GCA_041592575.1 Alcanivoracaceae bacterium | reverse complement strand
TCAGTTCGCGGCCGACGCCACTGCCGCCGGCGGCCAGATTGCCGCGCAGCTCGCCCTCTTTCGGGACTCTCGCCAGGGCATAGGGAATCGGCTCGCCGTTGATCATCAGGATGCGCTTGTCACCCTGTCTGATCTCCGGGATGTAGCGCTGGGCCATGATCGGGGTCTGTCCCTGCCGGGTCAGCACCTCAATGATGACACTGGTATTCGGGCTGTCGGCCGGCACCCGGAAAATATTCGAGCCGCCCATGCCATCCAGCGGCTTCATCACCACATCGCGGTGGGCGACGACAAACTCCCGGAGCAGATCGGCACGGCTGGCCACCAGCGTCGGGGTGCAGCACTGCGGGAACTCGGTGGCAAACAGCTTTTCATTGCAATCGCGCACGCTCTGCGGCCGGTTCACCACCAGCACGCCTTCCCGCTCAAGCCTTTCCAGCAGGTAAGTAACGTAGACGTACTCGTTGTTAAAGGGCGGGTCCTGACGCATCAGCACGATGTGCAGGCTGGCCATATCGAGGTCTTCGGCCTCGCCTTGTTCATACCAGTGATCATTATTGTCGATCACATGCAGGTCGCTGGCCCGGGCGAAGGTCCGGCCATCGCGGACGTAGAGGTCGGCCGGGGTCATGTACCACACCTGCCAGCCGCGCCGGCGCGCCTCCAGCAGCATCGCGAAGGTGCTGTCCTTCCATGGCTTGATCTTGCTGATGGGGTCCATCACGACCCCGAGGCGGATTGTCATGCTGGCTCCGGTGATGGCGTCGACATGGTATCAGTGGCCCCCGGGGCACACCATCCGTCGGGGCGCTTTTTGCAGCCTTTATAAGGTGTTATGGATTGAATGTGGAAACTGTGTTAAAACTCGCCACTGAGCTAGGACAAACATCCTATCCGGCCATAAAAGAACTTAAAATGCCTGTAGATACAACAAGTTAAGCCTCATAACTGCGGACGGCTGAAGGCTGCACTCCATGACTGAAGAAAACTTCCAGGATCTGAAGGTAATGGTCATCGATGACTCGAAGACCATCCGTCGTACGGCGGAAACACTGCTCAAAAAAGCCGGCTGTGAAGTAATCACGGCAACCGACGGTTTTGATGCGCTGGCCAAGATCGCAGATACCAAACCCAACATTATTTTTGTCGACATCATGATGCCACGTCTGGATGGTTATCAGACTTGTGCATTGATCAAGAACAACAGCGCGTTCAAGGATACGCCGGTGATCATGCTGTCTTCCAAGGATGGCCTGTTCGATAAAGCCAAGGGCCGGATTGTCGGTTCTGACGAATATCTGACCAAACCGTTCTCGAAGGAAGAGCTGCTTGGGGCGATTCGTGAACACGTCCAGATGTAAATGTGACCCGGCCCGTTTCGGGCAGTGGTGAATTTGAGGTTGCTGTTATGGCGAAGATTCTGATTGTCGATGATTCTCCCACCGAGACCTACAAGTTGCGGGAGATACTCGAGCGCCATGGGCACTCGGTAATTGATGCGGCAAATGGCGCGGATGGTGTGGCGGTCGCGCGGGCGGAAATGCCGGATCTGGTGCTGATGGATGTGGTGATGCCGGGGCTGAATGGTTTTCAGGCTACCCGGCAGCTGACCAAGGGCTCTGACACCGCGCATATCCCGATCATTATCGTGACCACCAAGGATCAGGAGACAGATCGGGTCTGGGGTCAGCGTCAGGGCGCCAAGGATTATCTGACCAAGCCGGTCGACGAGGAGGTGCTGATGCGCACCGTCGAGCGAATGCTGGCGGAAGGATGAGGGGTTTCGTTTCGTGAGTGCCGCGTCTGCTGCCTTCATCAAACTGGCGGAATATTCAGCCCGCTGTCGACAGCGGGCGCTGCAGTTGCCGTCCCGTCAGGACGTGGTGCAGTACTGGAGCGGCATCGGTTTTCTGCTGGATGGTCGTCGTTACGTGGCCCCACTGGAACAGGTTTCGGAAATTCTGCAGGTGCCGTCCTACACTCGCGTGCCGGGCGTGCATCACTGGATGAAGGGCATCGCCAACGTGCGCGGCCGTTTGATGGCGGTGATGGACCTGACCGGGTTTCTGGAAAAAAGCAGTGCGCTGCAGGAAAAGCGTCGCCGCCTTCTGGTCATTGATCAGGGCGATCTGTACACCGGCCTGACGGTCGATGATGTGTACGGCATGCAGCATTTCCCGGTAACCGGCTACAACGCCGAGCCGGACGATGTTGATGATGCAGTGCGGCCCTATCTTCAGGGCGGATATGAAAAAGATGGGGAGGTCTGGCAGGTGTTCAGCATTGAGCACCTTGCCGAGGATCCGAGGTTTCTGCAGGTGGCCCGAACGGGCTGACGCTGCGGGGGAACGGGTGAAACAACAAGTGCAAGGCAGGCCAGGAGCCACGTTATGAATTTCAATCCGGGAGAAATGCTCGCCAGGTTTCGGGGGGGAGCAAGCGGGAGTCCGCTGACGCTGGGTCTGTACGCAGGTGCGGCTATCGCCGTGCTGCTTGCGGTGTTCAACTTCAGTTACCTCGCCATTCAGGCGGACGAGGCAAAGGATAACATCACCTACGCCTCCGAGCTGCGAGTTGTGTCACAGCAGATCGCCAAGAACGCGCTCGAAGCTGCAGCCGGTAACGCCGAAGCGTTCGGCCAGCTGGATTCGGCGAAGAACAGCTTTCAGGAAGCCTGGGATCAGGTGAAGGAAGCGGACGCTGATCCGGAGTTGCTGGGTCGCGTGCAGATGCTCTGGGATGATGTGAAAGAAAGCGCCAACGTCATTCTGAGTGGTGAAGACACGGTTATCGATCTGCACGAAGTAGCTGCGACCCTGTCGCAGACGGTGCCGATGCTGCAGGCCGAATACGAAGGCGTTGTTGATATCATGGTAATGGGCGAAGCCAGCCCGGATCAGGTAACCATTGCCAACCGTCAGTCGCTGCTCGCCGAGCGTATTGTTCGCGCAATTGACCGGGTGCTCGCCGGTGGTGAAGGCGCGGTGCAGGCTGCAGACAGTTTCGGTCGCGATGCCAGTCAGTTTGGCCGCGTCATGAATGGCATGATCGAAGGTGATGATGCGCTTGGCATTGAAATGATCGAGGATCCGGAAGCACTCGATTATCTTGCCGAGATTGCTTCGTTGTTCGATGAGTTCGTAAACCAGTCTGTTGATGAAATTCTGGAAACCGCGCCGGAGTTGTTCCAGGTGCGTGCGGCAGCGGATAACATCTTCCTGCGCTCGCAGGATCTGCTGGTGGAATCCACCGCATTGGGCGAGGAATTCGAACAGTCAACCGGTGGGCTTTTCCCGTCCGTTCTGGCCGGTCTGGTATTGTCCGGTATCGCTCTGGGCTTGTTTGTTGTCATCGTCTTCCAGCGGGTTGCGGTAGATCAAAAGCAGAAGGAAGAGCTGGAAGCAGAAAACCAGCGGAACCAGTCAGCTATTTTGCGTCTGCTTGACGAGCTCGGCGACCTCGCTGACGGCGACCTGACAGTACAGGCGACAGTAACCGAGGACTTCACCGGTGCGATCGCTGACTCTATCAACTTCTCCATTGACCAGCTGCGCTCTCTGGTACAAACCATTAACCAGACTGCGGTACAGGTGGCATCTGCTGCCCAGGAAACCCAGTCCACGGCTATGCACCTTGCCGAAGCGTCCGAGCATCAGGCGCAGGAAATTGCCGGTGCTTCTGCCGCTGTAAACGAAATGGCGGTCTCCATTGACCAGGTATCTGCCAACGCCTCCGAATCCGCGGCCGTTGCGGAACGAGCGGTAGCCATCGCCAACAAGGGCGCTGAAGTGGTACAGGCAACCATTCACGGCATGGACACCATCCGTGAGCAGATTCAGGAAACGTCGAAACGTATCAAGCGTCTGGGTGAATCGTCACAGGAGATCGGTGACATCGTATCGCTGATTAACGACATTGCTGACCAGACCAACATTCTGGCTCTTAACGCGGCGATTCAGGCGTCTATGGCGGGTGAGGCGGGCCGAGGCTTCGCGGTTGTTGCCGACGAAGTACAGCGACTTGCAGAACGTTCCGCCGCGGCAACCAAGCAGATTGAAACGCTGGTAAAAACCATTCAGACCGATACCAACGAAGCGGTTATCTCGATGGAACAAACCACCGCCGAGGTAGTAAAGGGTGCCCGTCTGGCCCAGGACGCCGGTGTCGCGCTGGAGGAAATTGAAAACGTATCGAAGAACCTGGCTGACCTGATTCAGAACATTTCCAACGCTGCTCGCCAGCAGGCGGCTTCTGCCGGTCATATCTCCAATACCATGAACGTTATTCAGGAGATTACCTCGCAGACTTCGTCGGGTACCACGGCCACTGCGCGGTCGATTGGTAACCTTGCCGAGATGGCTCAGGAAATGCGTAACTCGGTAGCCGGTTTCCGCCTGCCGACTTAAGTCGCAGGTTGAGCCGGTTCCGGAGTCGGAACCATGATGTCGAGTGCTGCCGTGAAAGATCGCTGGTCGATCAAAAATACGCCTGTCATGGAGCAGGAGCAGTTCGAGCTCTGGCAGGCGTTGCTTGAAGAGCGCACTGGCATGACCTTGAGCCAGGAGCGCAAGACGTTTCTGGAAACCAGTCTGAACATCCGTATGCGTGAGCTCGGCATTGCCGACTATGACGTTTTTTACCAGCAGCTGGTTGCCGGCACCACAGAGTCCAAGGCCATGGAGTGGTCGGTGCTGGTGGATCGTCTGACGGTTCAGGAGACCAGTTTCTTTCGTCATCCCAGCTCTTACGCGCTGGTGGAAGAGTACGTAACCGAGTTTGCGGCGCGTCCTGAGAGGCAATCGCTGGATGTCTGGAGCGTTGGTTGTTCCACAGGCGAGGAGCCCTATTCGCTGGGGATGCTTATCAATGAAATTTTCAGCGAAAGGAAGAGCCAGCATTTTTTTGGCATCACTGCGACAGATATCAGTTTGCCGACGCTAAGCAAGGCTCGTCGCGGAAATTACCCGGCTCGTCGCGTTGAGCGAGTGGATGCCGGCATGCGCGACAAATACTTTTTGCGTCTGAACGAACGCGAGTATCAGGTAGTGCCGTCGCTGCGAGACCGGATTTGTTTCGCGCGACTGAATGTGCTGGAGATTGGCAAAGCGCCGATGCAGAACATGGATCTGATTTTTTGTCAGAACATGTTGATCTATTTTCGGCGCTGGAGAAAACGTCAGATCGTGACGCACATGGCCGAGCGCCTCGCCCCGGGTGGGATGATGGTGTTGGGTTTGGGCGAGATTACTGACTGGAGTCACCCGGATCTTGAGCGGGTGCCATTTAAAGACACTCTGGCGTTCCGGCGACGCCAGGGTTGATCGGGAGCAGACATGACCGACCGGCATGACTATCTGGCACTCGACTGGGTTCGCGGAGAGATTCAGGAAACGCTGAATCAGGCGCAGCAAGCGCTGGAAGCCTTCGTTGACAACCCGGACGACTCGACCCGCATGCGTTTTTGCCAGACCTATCTGCATCAGGTCTACGGCACCTTGCAGATGGTTGAGTTTTACGGTGCGGCGCTGCTCGCCGAGGAAATGGAGAAGCTTGCGCATGCCTTGCTTGATGGCAAGGTGTCACAGCTGGCGGACGCCCAGGAAACCCTGATGAGGGCGATCCTGCAACTGCCTCCCTATCTGGATCGCGTGCAGGCCAGTCGCCGTGATTTGCCGCTGGTGTTGTTGCCGCTACTGAATGACCTTCGCGCATCCCGCGGCGAGTCCCTTCTTTCTGAGACCTCATTGTTCAAGCCCGACCTCGCTGGCGCCGCCAGTCATGGCGAAGTGCCGGTGTCGGTGTTTGAGGATCCGGCATTTCCACAGCTGGCGCGCAAGATCCGGCAGATGTATCAGATTGCTCTGCTCGGTGTGATTCGTGGCGAGAATCTGCCGTCGAACTACGGGTTTATGGCCAAGGTATTTACCAAGCTCAAGCAGGTAACCGGCGATGCCGCCATGTTACCGCTGTGGGAGGTTTCCACGGCGATGGTAGAGGGCCTGTCTCTGGGCGGCATTCAACCGGGCACGTCGGTCAAATCGGTGCTTGGACAGCTTGATCGCCTTTTGCGGGTACTGGCTGCGGATGGCGCCCCTGTTCTTGCCAAGACAGCGCCTTCGGAGCTGATGAAGAATCTGCTCTATTACATTGCCAAAAGTGACAAGAGCGGCCCGGCGATCAACCGTGTGCGCGAGCGTTATCGCCTCAGTGACGCACTGCCCTCCGATGAGTTGATCAGCTCCGAGCGGGCGAAGATGAGCGGGCCCGATCAGGCGGCCATGGCATCCGTTGTTGGCGCCCTGTCCGAGGAGATCACCAAGGTCAAGGATGCGCTTGAGGCCTTTGTTCACAATGAAGAGAAGGATGGCAGCAAGCTCAAGCCGCAAAGCCAGACTCTGAAGCAGGTCGCTGATACGGTGGCGGTGCTTGGCCTCGGCCAGCCGCGCAAGCTGGTTGAAGATCAGCTGGCGGTCATTGATGCAATTGCCGCTGGCAAACAGCCGCCGGATCGCGCCCTGTTGATGGATGTGGCGGGTGCCCTGTTGTACGTCGAGGCAACCTTGCAGGGCATGACCGGCGATCGTCGTGGATCTGAGCGCGAAGGTGCTCTCGCAGCCGTGCCGGATCATGTTCAGAAGGCGCGTGATGCAGTTATACGTGAATGCCGTGCCGGTCTGGAGGAGGCAAAGGATGGCATTGTCGAGTTCATCGCCTCGCAGTGGCAGAAGTCCCATCTTGCTGATGTCCCGGGCAAGTTGACTGCGGTACGTGGTGGACTGGGAATGATTCTGTTGCCCCGCCCTGCAGCCGTGTTGCGTCAGTGTGTTATCTATATCAATGAGAAGTTGCTGCCGGAGGAATCTGAAAAGCCGGATTGGCGCAGCATGGATACGCTCGCCGATGCAATCACCAGTGTTGAATATTATCTGGAGCGTATTACCGATGACCCGGAATCCGGCGATGAAATGCTGGACCTGGCTCGCAACAGTGTCGGCATGCTTGGCTATGCCATCGCGGATGACGAATTTGGCCGTGGCGCAGCGTCGGGTAAGGCGGTAGCGAGCGGCGTGTCCGCGCTCGCCGCGGAAGAAATCAGCGTTTCGGTGTTGCCGCCGCTGCAGGCGCCGGAGCCGGTAGCAGAGCGACCGGCAGTCAGTGAGGATCAGCTTCCGCCGCCCGCCATTGAGGAAGAACCTGCTGGTGATGACTCCATTGATCCGGCCCTGGCAGACGATTCCGCAGATTTTTCCGGGGCGGAGCAGAGCGATGAAGTCGAGCCAGCCATGCAACCCGCGGCCGCGCCGGTGGAAAAACCTTCACCAGCAGTAGCCAAGCCAGCAGCCCGGGATGAGAACGATCTGATTGATGACGAGATCGTCGAGATTTTTGTCGAGGAAGCAGGTGAAGTTCTTGAGGCGCTGAACGAATACTTTCCGCGCTGGGCGTCAAATCAGAATGATCAGGAAGCGCTGGTGGAGTTTCGTCGCGCATTCCATACCCTGAAGGGTTCCGGCCGCATGGTTGGCGCATCGACCGTCGGCGAGCTGGCGTGGTCGATTGAAAACATGATGAACCGGGTAATTGATCAGACCATCGTCGCGACACCGATTCTGATTGAACTGGTGCGTTCGGTGCATGGCCTGATTCCATCTCTGGTCGATGCCTTTGCCAAACGTGAACCGGATCCCTGCGATGTGACGCCACTTAGTGAGGCTGCGTTTGCGCTGGCAAATGGTGGCTCAATAAGTGTCATACCGGATGTCTTTGCAGCGGCACCGGAAGAGTCCGTCGAGGCCTCTGCAGCGGTGGAGGGCAAGGACGACGATACCGATACGGTGTTGCTGGAAATCTTCCGATCGGAAGCCGAAAGCAATATCGAGATGCTGCGCGAGTGGCTTGCGGGCATTGATGAGGACCTCGCGGAAAACCCGCTTGAAGATACCGTTTATCGTGCTTTCCATACCCTGAAAGGTAGCGCCCGAATGGCTGGCGTCAAGGCGGTGGCCGTGATGGCTGAACCTGCCGAGGCTTATGCCAGAGCGCTGGCCGGGGCGGGGGGCATGGCGGGCCGTGATGCGGTACAGCTGATTTCCGATGTCACTGCCGCGATGGGTAGCGGCCTTGCCGCGTCCTCCGGTGCTGATGTTGT
>JBFHPX010000105.1:0-8179 GCA_041592575.1 Alcanivoracaceae bacterium | reverse complement strand
TGTTGTCGACCTCGGTGGGCAGTGGCTGGTGAACAGGGTATTGCGCTGGTTAAGTCGACGCAGCTATCTCGGCTCATTCAGCAGTATGGGCGAGTGGCAGATTGACTGGCGCGGCACTGGTCTTGAGCAAGATTCATACATGTGGGCCATCCCTCCCGGTAGCCCCAACTATCCGATCGCCGCCTGCTGGCTGATCTGCAATGGTCGTCTGGTCCTGAATCTGAAACTCAATCCGGTGCTGGGCCTTGGCGCGGCACGATGTGAGGCGTTGCTGCGCAGTTGGCGGCGCGCCGTGACAATGGCACTGCCGGTGGATGCGGCGGTGACAGTGACGGAGACTTGTGATGCCTGATGCATTACGCCGCCAGATGGCGATGCTGGCCGTTTTGTTGCTCACCGTGCTGACATTACTGACGCTGTATGTCTGGTCTCCGGCCAGTGCCCGCACTGAAGTGCTGGCGACACCTGTGCGGGTTGATGTTGTCAGTGTCCGCTATCAGGCGCGCACCTTGCCGGTGGTACTGGAGGGCATCGCCGCACCAGCGGACCAGATTGCCGTGGTCGCGGAAGTTTCCGGCACCGTGGTTGAACGGCCGGAGGTGTTTCGTGACGGCAGTGTGGTCGGCAGTGGTGATCTGCTGCTGGCGATTGATGACCACAGCTATCAGTTGGCACTGGCTGAGCGTCGCAGTCAGGTTAGTGCAGCGCGGCTGCATCTTGCTGAGACTCGCGCCAGGGCCAGCGTCGCGCGCCGTGTCAATGGTGGCAAGGGCAATGCCTATGCCCGTCTGGAGCCGCATCTGGAGGAGGCTGAGGCTCGTCTTGCTGCTGCGCAGGCCGGGCTCGACAGAGCAGAGCTTGATCTGGAAAAAACCCGTATTACCGCACCATTTCGTGGGCGTCTGGGTGAGGTAGGTGCCAGTCCTGGCCAGTTCATTCGGGTTGGCGAGGTGATTGCGACGCTGTCCAGCACCGATCGCATGGAGGTGCGCCTGCCGGTGCGTGATGAGTGGCTGGCTTTGCTGGATATGTCGCTCAATGAAGATGATCAGATGACCCCAGTTCCGGCACGCCTGCATGGTCGATACGCTGGCCGCGATGTCACATGGCACGGCGAGTTGGTGCGCCGTGAGGGTGGGATCAACCGGAACCGGATGCTGTATCTGGTGGTGCAGGTTAATGATGCAGATAAACACGAAGTGCCGCTGGAGCCTGGCGTACTGGTGCGTGCTGAAATAGAGGGTCGCTGGCAGGAGCATATTGCCAGCCTGCCGCGCTCGGTGTTGAACGGTGACAGTACCGTCTGGGTAGTGGATAACGAGGAGCGCTTGCGTCGTCGACACATTGATGTGATCCATCAGGATGAGCAACGTGTTTATGTTGGCGCTGGTTTGGCGGATGGCGACCGCGTGGCGATCACAGGCACTTTGCGCTGGCTGGAGGGCTCGCAGGTATTGCCGCGTGAGCAGACAGTGGCGCTGGCGTCGCCGGATCAGGTCAGCCAGCCATGAACGGTTCGATTGCCTGGTTTGCTCGCAATCCGGCCGTTGCCAATCTGTTGATGGTGATGTTGCTGCTGAGCGGTTGGATCGGCATGTCACTCGCTCGCCAGGAAACGCTGCCGAATGTTCCGCTGGATCGCATCGGTATCAGTGTACAGATGGAACAGGCCAGTCCGGCTCTGGTAGAAACCCTGCTATGTGCGCCGGTTGAACAGGCGATTGCCGGAATCGAAGGGCTTAGCCAGCTCACCAGCGAGGCCTACGACGGTTTGTGCATGTTGCGTGTCGACGTACAGCAGGGCTACCAGACCGGACAGGTACTCGATCAGGTGCGCGTTGCCGTGGACGGTATTCGCGGCTTGCCGGAGCAGGCCAGCAGACCGTTGGTGCAGGAGCTGGTGGTGCGCAACCGGGTGATGCGATTGCTGCTGGTCGGAGCCATGTCGGAGTTGCAGCTCTACCAGCTTGCCAACCGTATCCGTCAGGACCTGCTCCGTGACGAGAATCTGACCATTATTGATATCGAGAACCTGCCGGCTCGCGAAGTCGCAATTGAAGTGCCTCGCGAAAATCTGCATCGTTTTCAACTGACGCTGGAGCAGATGGCCGCAGAGATACGGCGAGCCGCTCAGCCGGTGACCGCAGGTGTTCTGCACAGTGAGCAAGGGGACCTGTTGCTGGCTGCCGGGCAGCGTATCAGTCACGGTGGCGGTTACATGGATCTACCGCTGCGTGACAGTGGCGATGGCAGCGCCTTGCGGGTCAGTGATGTTGGCAGTCTGCATGACGGCTTCGAGCGCACCATGATTGCTGCCTGGCACAATGGTCAGCCGGCGGTGGCCATTGATATCTATCGGGTTGGCGCTCAGCAGGTGCTGGACGTCGCTGATGCGGTGCAGTCCTATCTGCAACAGGCACAGCTTCCCGACGGTGCCACTTTGCAGCTGTGGGAGGACGATGCCGCCGAGTTTCGTGATCGGACTTCGGTGCTGTGGGAAAACGGCTGGCAGGGGCTGGTTATTCTGCTGTTGCTGCTGTCTATGGCATTAGGAGCTTATCTCGCGGGCTGGATTGCATTGGGTATTCCGGTGGCCATGTTGGGCGCAGTGGCGGTGCTACCACTGCTCGGTGAGTCGATTAATACCATTTCCCTGTTCGCGTTCATTCTGGTGCTGGGCATTGTGGTGGACGATGCCATCATCGTCGGTGAGCGCATTCATCATCGCCAACGTCTGGGTGAACAGGGGCTGGATGCGGCCATTAATGGCGCCCGCGACGTGGTCAAACCGGTTTGCTTTGCCGTGCTCACTACCATGATTGCATTTGCACCGTTGCTGTTTCTTCCGGGACCGGAAGGGGCGCTGATGCGGGTCATTCCTCTGGTTGCAATGACGGTACTTTTTCTTTCCCTGATCGAGTCACTGTGGATCTTGCCGGCACATCTTTCCCGGCCTGCACCAACCGGCACCTTCTGGCAACGTTCCGAGCGGATTTCGGTCAGCTTCAATGCTGCGGTAGACAGGATGCTGACACGCTTCTATCGACCACTGATGTGGCGGCTGCTGAATCGCAGTGGCCTGGTGCTGGCCAGCTTTGTTTGCCTGTTTGTTCTGTGTGTGTCGCTGATTCACAGCGGCTGGGTGCAGATGGTGCTGTTTTCCCGGGTTGAAGGGCCGCGAGTAGTGGCCGAGCTGATGTTCCCGCGCGGTACACCGGCATCGCGCATTCAGGAGGAAGCCCTGATGCTGGAGATGTCAGCCCGTCAGGTCGCCTCCCGGTTGCAGTCTGATGGCGAAGCCGACCTGATTGAAGCGGTACTGGTGGAGCAAGGCTTGCGACAGAAGCTGTCCAATGCTTCCGATCCCGAAGCACCGATGCGGTTGCGTGTTACCTTGCGGCTTTCCGATAACAGAAATGTCGGTGCGATGACGCTGGCCACCGCCTGGCGGGACCAGCGTGGTCGTATTGCGGATGCCCTGTCACAACGTTTCGATGCCAGTGTCCTGCAAACCAAGCCGGATATTCATATCCACCTGTATCACGAGGATCTGAATCAGCTGGATCAGATGGCGGCGGCGCTGGAAATGCGTCTGCGCGAATACGCCGGTGTCCACGAAATCAGCAACAGCCTGCATGCCCGTCGACCTCTGGTCGATATTGCCCTTACCGACGCTGGCCAGCATGCCGGTTTGCGACTGGCCGATATTGGCAGCCAGATTCGTTATGCGTTTCAGGGCATTCAGGTTGATCGTCTTGCCGAGATGGATCAGGAGGTACCGGTGATGTTGCGATTGGCGGGCGGCGACAGCAATAGTCTCTGGCATCTTCAGCAGTTGCCGGTATTTCTCGCGGATGGCAGCTGGGCGCCGTTGGCGGCACTGGCGACAGTCAGTGTCACGGATGCTCCGGCGATGATTGGCCATTACCAGCGTCGTCGTCATGCGGCTGTGACTGGCTTGGTGGACAATCATGTCACCTCGCCATCTGCAGTGATGACATCGTTGCGAAGCGATTTTCTTGATTCACTTTCGCAACAATGGCCCGGTGCTGATTGGGGTATCGCTGGAAAGCCGCACGCCATCGGTGAATTCATGCAGTACCTCGGAGTCGGCTATCTGATTGCTTTGATGGCGATCTTTTTTGTCCTGACCGTGTTGTTCAGTAACTATGTGCAACCATTGATGGTGATGAGCGCAGTGCCGTTTGGTCTGGTCGGTGCCACGCTGGGACATTTTGCTCTGGGCATCGAGCTGACGCTCTGGTCCATGGTTGGTGTGATTGCCGTCAGCGGCGTGGTGGTAAACGACAATCTGGTATTGCTGGATGAAATCAACCGGCGTCGTGACGCGGGCGAGCCGCTGCTGCAGGCGGTGGTTGAGTCTGGTGCCAGTCGCTTCCGGCCGATCCTGTTGACCACCCTGACCACGGTGCTGGGTGTGGCGCCACTGATTCTGGCAGATAGTGCCCAGGCCCGCTTTCTGTTGCCGATGGCGGTGTCGCTGGCGGCCGGCGTCAGCTTCGCCACGCTGGTGAGCCTGCTGCTGATTCCCTGTTTGATGGTGGTTGCTGCCGACTTGCGTCAACGTTGGCACGGTCAGCAGCTCGGAGCGGCAGAGCGGGGTGATGTCGAGCAGGCCTATCTGGCCGGGCGAGAGGCGGGCATGAGCCTGAATCCGCGTAACCCGTATGATGACCCGGTACTGCATGCAGCCTGGGAGGCCGGCTGTCAGGATGCAGCCTCAGAGCAGGCAGCCTGACACGGATAAGCGATTCACGGGTTGGTTGTGGCATCATGCCGGCAATAAAGTCTTGCCGGAGAGCATATGGTGCAGCGACTGAGTAGCGTGGAACAGGCTGTCGATACGGTACTGGAAACCCTGGGCGGGGATATCCGTCTGGGGATGCCACTGGGTCTGGGTAAACCCAACCACTTCGTCAATGCCCTTTATCGGCGGGCCTGTGAGGACCCACACATCCAGCTGTCGATCTTTACCGCGCTGTCGCTGGGCCGACCGCGGGCCGGCAGTGATCTGGAGAAGCGCTTTCTTGAGCCGTTTGTGGAGCGGGTTTTCGCTGATTATGAAGAGCTGGATTACCTGCGCGATCTGCGCGCCGGTAAATTGCCTGCCAATATCATCGTCTCGGAGTTTTTCTTTCAGCCCGGCAGCATGCTGAACAACCCGTCCGCCCAGCAACACTATATCAGCTCCAACTACACCCACGTTTCCCGGGATCTTGACCGGCAGCGTATTAATGTCGTCGCACAGATGGTGGCAGACGCGGGGGATGATCAAGTCAGCTTGAGCTGCAATCCGGAAATTACTCTGGATCTGATACCGTTACTGCAGCGCCGCCGTGATGCTGGCGAGGTCATCATGGCGGTCGGCCAATTACACCGGGATCTCCCGGTGATGCGTCATGATGCTGAGGTGTCCGCCGGGCTTTTCGATCTGCTAATTGACGACGATGCTGCCCATACTCGTCTGTTCTCTACGCCGAATATGCCGGTGGAGCTGCAGGACCATTTTGTCGGCCTGCATGCGAGCACGCTGTTGCGGGATGGTGGCTTGATTCAGATCGGTATCGGTTCCCTCGGCGATGCGCTGGTGCACCATGCCATTGTGCGTGCCGATCGTAACGTTCGTTATCGCGACATCGCCGATGCAGCCGGCGCCGGGAATTTTGCCGGGTTGATTGAAAGTGATGGGGGGCTTGGGGAGTTCAGGCAGGGCCTGTACGGCTGCAGCGAGATGGTGACTGCAGGCCTGCTGGCGTTGTTTGATGCCAATGTGATTCGTCGGCCGGTATATGCCGATGCCAGACTGCAAGAGTTGATCAATCAAGGGAAAATTGCCGATCCCATCGGCCTGGATACGCTGGATGTGTTGATCGGTGAGGCAGTGATTTCAGCCCGGATCAGCGCCGCCGAACTAGGCTGGCTGCAGCGGTTCGGTTTCATCCATGCCGCCCTGCAGTGGCAGTCAGGCCAACTGATGTTGCCGGGCTCTGGCAGCATCAGTAACGATCTGAATGATCCCGCTGTACGCGCTGCCCTGGCTCCATTTATCGGCGACCGGCTGCAGGGTGGAATACTGCTGCATGGCGGCTTTTTTCTCGGCCCGACGGCTTTCTACCAGCGTTTGCGAACCTTGAGCGAGGCAGAGCGTTCGGCAATCAATATGACCCGAATCAGTTATGTTAACCACCTGCTCGGCGATGAAAGGCTGAAGCGTGCCCAGCGTCAGCACGCCCGGTTTTTCAATACCGCATTCACCATGACGCTGATGGGCGCAGCTGTCGCCGACCAGATTGAGGAGGGTAGGGTGCTCAGCGGTGTTGGCGGCCAATACAACTTTGTTGCCCAGGCGCATGAGCTGGAGGGTGGTCGTTCGGTGTTGATGTTGCGCAGCTGGCGCGAGCGCGCCGGCCAGGCAGTATCGAACATTGTCTGGAGCTATGGCCACACCACCATTCCGCGCCACCTGCGCGACATTGTTGTCACCGAGTATGGTCTCGCTGATCTACGTGGCCGCAATGATAGTGAGGTGATCAAGGCAATGCTGAATATCACCGACTCACGGTTTCAGGAAGGGCTGCTGGAGCAGGCCCGACAGCAAGGCAAGATTGCCGCGGACTACCGGATTCCGGAGGCGTTCCGCAGTAACCGGCCGGAACGACTGGCGGAGATCCGCAGCCAGTTCGCGGATCGTGATTTTCCCGCCTTCCCGCTCGGCAGTGACTTTACCGACACGGAGCAACGGTTGGTCGCCGCGCTGGCATGGCTGAAGCGCAAGGTTTCGCAGAAGGAATATCTGCAGCTTGGCCGCCGTGCTCTGCATGATGACAGCGACCGTGCTGAACGTTTTGCCGAGCATCTTGAGCGAATGGGCTTGTCGTCGCCGCAGAGCTTTCGCGACAAAATGTATCGTCGCCTGTTGCTGGTGGCGCTGGCCGAAACCGCAGCAGATGCACATTAGCAGCGCTCGACCGACGGCGCATTCTGCCGCGGACGACTGACTGCTCCGCCTGTCAAACGGCGCTGTCAGGACTTCTTGTCGGAATCATCATGATCCGGCGCGTCGCTGCGCCGTCGTCTCGGCTCCGGCACCACGCGGCGGTCGGTGCGTCGTGACATGGCTTTCCAGAACGGAATGCGGCGGGTTACCGATACCATCTCGTCAACCGTATCGCTGATGCCGGAAAGTCGGTCAACGGTATCGCGCAGGCCAACCAGCTCATCAACATGCTCGGAAATCCGGAATACCACCAGATAGAACTCGAGCAGGGCACGCAGCACGGAAGCCACCACCAGAAATCCCAGTGGTGCAGGCAGGATCAGGAAGCCGACGCCGTACCAGAAGCCCTTCATGAAGGCCATAACAGTGGCGCCAATAATAGTCAGTGACAACGCTGCGAGCAGGATACCGTACACGCCGGGCAACACTTGTATGATCATGTACTTGTCGAACTTGAAGTCGAGCAGCTCGCGCCAGTACTGAATGCACCAGAAAAGGATGCGGCGAGAGTTCTCCTGCATCCGCGTCAGGCTGTAGTCAGCGTCCTTCGCCTGCTTGTCAGGCTTGCTTTCTTTGGGCTGCTCCGGGCTCACCATTTGGCGTATTGCTCCTCAACAAATCCGTTCAGCTGGCGGATTTCGACGGGGTCATGTCCGGCCGGACGCAGTACGCCATCAAAATGACCGAACAGCTGATTAAAGTTACTCGCAAACAGGCCAACATTCAGCTTTTCGCGATGATTGCCCCTGGGTATGAAGGAGAGCTCGATCTGACCATCAAGGCTGGTTATCCGCCAGGGCTGCGTAAGATCGTCACGGTCGTAATCAAAACGGACCATATCGACCTTGATCAGTTCACCATTCAGCCACAGACAGTTTTCGGTGTAGCTGGTCTCGTTGACACCGCAGGAAAGGTTGATGCCGACAAGACAATCCTGCTGGCGACCGCTGAAGCAGGCCCAGTTCCAGAATGTTTCCCGGCGCATGAAGCCGGCGGAGAAGTCGTGATGACCACAGGCGCCCAACGCGCCAAGGTCGATACGTTCATTGGCAAGTTGTAGCTGACCGGTGACCGGCATGCCGGCCACTTTATTGGCGTACACCCAGCCGTTGACGCCGGCGCGTGTACACAGCGACATTGGAGTAAAGGGCGCAGTTTCGG
>JBFHPX010000104.1:0-8214 GCA_041592575.1 Alcanivoracaceae bacterium | reverse complement strand
GACATGGATGTCGAACACAAGCCTACAGGGATGTATTCACGGCGTGTCCCGGAACCCCCGGACCCACAGCAGAGCCGGAGAAGTTCACTGCCAAGCCAACCCGGCAACCATAAAAAATCAAACCGGATATTCAAACTCCCGAATCACCTCAAGAAACTCCCCGCCAAACCGCTCCAGTTTGACATCCCCCACGCCACTGACGCTGAGCATGGCGCTCGAGGTCGTCGGTCGCTGCTCCAGCATGTCGCGCAGGGTGGCGTCGTTGAAGATAACGTATGGTGGCACCCCATGCTCCTCGGCCAGACGCTTGCGACAGGCCCGCAAGGCCTGCCACAACTCGCGGTCCGCCGGCTCGATATCCTGATGCCGGCGCTTGCTGCTGGTGGCCGCGATAGCCACGGAAATCTTTTCCCGGCGCAGCGAAATCTTTTCCTCACCACGCAATAGCGCCCGACAACGCTCGGTCAGCCGCAGGGTGCCAAAGCCTTCCGGATCGACATCCAGATAACCCTGCGCCACCAGCTGGCGCATGATCGCGCGCCACTCATCCTGGCCCAGCTCCCGGCCAATGCCCCAGGTGGATAGCTTGTCATGGCCGGCGCTGAGAATTTTTTCGCTGCTGCTGCCGCGCAACACCTCAATGACATGAATGGCGCCATAGCGTTGCCCGGTGCGGTAAACGCAGGACAGTGCTTTCTGTACCGCCTCACTGGCGTCCCAGCTGTCCGGTGGTGTCAGGCAGTTGTCGCAATTGCCACAGGGCTCAGGCAGTGCATCGCCGAAGTAACGTAGCAGCGTCTGGCGTCGACAGCTGGTGATTTCGCACAGGCCGAGCATGGCATTCAGGCGCTGCTGCTCGTGGCGCTTGAATTCCTCGTTGCCTTCCGAGCCGGCCATCATCTGCCGCAGCTTGACCACATCCTCCAGGCCATACAGCAGCATCGCCGTGGCCGGTTCGCCATCACGACCGGCGCGGCCGGTTTCCTGATAGTAAGCCTCAATGCTTTTTGGCAAATCGAGGTGCGCCACAAAGCGGACATCCGGTTTGTCGATGCCCATGCCGAAGGCAATGGTGGCCACCATGATGACGCTGTCCTCGCGCAGGAAACGTTTCTGGTGGGTTTCCCGCAAACTGGCCGGCAGGCCGGCGTGGTAGGGCAGGGCGGTGAAGCCTTCGCCGCTGAGCCACTCGGCGGTTTGCTCGACCTTGGCCCGGCTCAGGCAGTAGACAATGCCGGCATTGCCGCTTTGTTCCTCGCGCAGAAAACGCAGCAGTTGCTGACGAGGCTTGTCCTTCTGGCGGATGCGGTACTGGATGTTCGGTCGGTCAAAGCCACTGATGAACTGCTCGGCCTTTTGCAGCGCCAGTCGCTGGACGATCTCTTCGCGGGTACGGGCATCGGCGGTGGCGGTCAGGGCAATACGGGGGATGTCCGGAAACTGCTCCTGCAGTACATTCAGACGCAGGTAGTCGGCGCGGAAATCATGACCCCATTGGGCCACACAGTGGGCCTCGTCGATGGCGAACAGGGCAATTCGGCAGCTACCGAGCAGGGCCAGGGTGCGCGGCTGGATCAGACGCTCCGGGGCGACGTAGAGCAGGTCCAGGGCACCCTGCTGCAGGGCCTGCTCGGTCTGCCAGACATCGGCGCTGCTCAGGGTCGAGTTGAGGAAGCCGGCGCGGACACCAAGCTCCCGCAGGGCGCTGACCTGATCCTGCATCAGGGCAATCAGCGGGCTGACGACGACACCGACGCCGTCACGGGCCAGCGCCGGAATCTGGTAGCACAGGGATTTTCCGCCGCCGGTGGGCATCACCACCAGCGCGTCACCGCCGCCAACGACGGTGTCGATAATGGCCTGCTGCGGGCCGCGGAAGCTGCTGTAGCCGAAAGTGTGCTGGAGGATGTGGTGAGGATCAGTCATGGGCGACGAGTATAGCCGGTCAGTCGCCGACATGCAGAATCGTCGCGAATCAGGTATAAAGCGAGCGCCACAGGGTTGTCGGGCGCAGCGGTCAGGAATAATGCAGGAACAATACCTGCGCGACGCTGCCGGACTACGGATGCTCACACACTGATACTGGCAGGACGTTCGATATTTATGGGTGCTGTCTCTCAACAGTTTTCCGGGTTTGCCATTGTTGTTGCCTGCCTTCTGGTGTCGGGTTGTGCTTCCCTGCGCGAGCATGCTCCGGACGCATTGGCTGCGCTGATTGATCGCAGCGCTCCCCCGGCCCGGGTTGCCGGGCTCGATTACAGCGAGATCGAGGCTCTCGGGGTGCATGGCAGCTGCGATACGCTGGCGGACACGCTGGCGCAGAAGCGGACTTTGCCGCGTCGTCAGCTGGAGGCCAGCCTGCTTCCCTCCTGCCAGGCAGAGGTAGAGGCGGCGCTGGCCAGACAGCGTGAATCGGCCCGTCTTGATGACCTGGTAGAACAGGGCTGGCAGACATTGCTGGCAAGACGCGAGCGCGAGCGACAGGCTGAGGAGCGGCGGATGCTTGAGGCTGAACTGCAGCGTCGCCAGCTGCAGCAGCAACAACAGCAGCAACAGCAACGGCAGCAGAATGAGCAACAGGCCGCATCACGGGAGAGCCGGCGTCAGCAGTGGCGGCAGCGGCTGTCGGCGGCGGCGATTCATACCGCGCTGGCCGAACTTGAGGTTCCGGACAGGCAGCTTGCCTTCAGTGCCGGGCAGGTTTCCGAGCGTGCGCTGAGTAACTTTCTGGCCTGCGTCGAGCTGGCCTATCCGAATCATGGCTACAAGATTGGCCGAGACGGTCGCAAGCTGGTGGTCATCGCCGAAAAGGCGGCGCTGCCGCGGGGGCGTATGCCGATTGAGGCGCGCTTTACCGAGCACGATGAGTACTGGCTGCTGACCTACCTGAAAGTGGCCGAAATCACCGCTGCCACGGCTCAGGACCGCTTTATCCTCGCACAGAATCTTGTCGCCCAGAGTTGCTACGGTGAGGACGGTTTGCTCTAGCCTCGCTAGAGTTTCAGCTTGTCAGCAAGCTCGAACCAGAGATGCCGATACGCTCGCGCTGCCGGAGTATGGCTGGCAAATTCGCCGATCGGGGCGCGATGTTCGCCCATCTGTTCAACATGGGTTGAATAGGGGATCCAGGTTTTCAGGCCGCCGCGCATCGCGGCGGGTGGTTTGACGATCATTTCCAGATGCAGCAGCCGGCGGCGGTCGACCATGTTGAAAAATGGCAATACTTTCAGATCACCGTAGTTCTTTTCCTTCAGCCATTCGCGAACCTGCTCCAGTGCCCGTAGCGACAGATGGGTCGGGATGACCGGCACCACCAGTACGTCGGCGGCAGCAAAAATGCTCTCGGCCACCGGGCTCAGAGTTGGCGGGCAGTCAAGAAAGGTCAGGCTGTAGTGCTCGCCAAGTGGCTCAATCAGTTTTTTCAGTGCGGTTCGGGGGTTGCCGGATTCGCTCAGCTTGACGTCCAGATTGCGCAGGGTCAGGTCAGAGGGGATAACGTCGAGCCCGTCCCATCGGGTTTCCAGCTTGAGTCGGCCAATCGGCTGGCGGCCCTTGAGCAGGCTGCCGGCCTTGTAGCCCTTTTCGCCGTCGGCACCAAGGTAAAAGCTGGCAGCGCCCTGAGGATCGAGATCCCAGAGCAGCGTACGATGTTTCCAGCGCGCGGCGTGCCAGGCCAGATTAACAGCGGTGGCGGTCTTGCCCACCCCGCCCTTGAGGTTATAGAAGGCAATGGTCTGCATGCGGCTTCCGGCTCCCCTTTCCCTGTCGTTGCCTGAGGCTAGCACGATGATTTGGCGCTGTCCGCCCTTTGCCGGGTTGTGGCGACTCGGTAAAGCGGCTTAAATACACCGCTGTAACGACACAATGTGATTTGTTTCCGGGGCCCTGAGTGACCAGCGACAAGAAGTATCAGGTGTTTGTCAGCTCGACCTTCACAGA
Source organism: Alcanivoracaceae bacterium (assembly GCA_041592575.1). GTDB lineage: Bacteria > Pseudomonadota > Gammaproteobacteria > Pseudomonadales > Alcanivoracaceae > PGZG01. The sequence continues at coordinate 4,275 of JBFHPX010000104.1, read as the reverse complement.
CCTGCAGGATGCCCGGCAGGAGCTGATGATGTCCTTGCTGTCTCTGGGCATGATTCCGACCGGGATGGAGCTGTATCCAACCGAGAAGAACAACCAGTGGCCGATGATTCAGCAGGTCATCAATGAGTGTGACTATTACGTTGTGCTGGTCGGCGGGCGCTACGGCACCCTGTCGCCCATCGGTTTGAGTTATACCCACCGTGAATATGTCTACGCGGCCACCAAGAAAAAGCCGGTGATCGCTTTCCTGCATGATCATCCTGAACTGTTGTCACCGGACCGTCGCGAGGGTACCCGGGAGGGTGATGTTCGCTTCCGCGATTTTCGTAAGCTGCTTCAGGAAAAGGCGGCCATATTCCGTCACTGGAGTAGCCCGGCAGATCTTGCCGAGGTCGTGCGCAAGGCCATGCCGATGCTGGTCAGGCAGAATCCCGCGCCGGGTTGGGTGCGGGCGGCGCAGGTGGCGGACCTGTCCCAGGTTCGCGAAGTGCAGGACCTGAAGAAGCGGATCGAGGAATTGGAGCGGGAGAAACACGAGCTGACCGCTGGCTGGCGTCCGCCGCTGGAAACGCTGGCGCGCGGCACTGATAGCGTTGCCCTGCAGTATAGTTGCAATGCCTATATCAAGGGTGACTGCAAGGTAACCATGGCTGAACGCAGGATGACCTGGGACGAGGTTATTGCTGCCGTCGGGCCGCAGATGATGAATGAAGTGCCGGAAGGGGTGATGCGCGAGGCACTGGAGGAAGCCATCGCCGCCAAAGCGCTGACTGATGTCCAGCAGATCTTGCCAAAGGCGCACGCAGTGCGAAATGTGGTGCTGTCCACCGGCTCGTTCAATCAGATCAAGATTCAGTTGCGTGCTTTGGGACTGATCCGCAAAAGCCCGTCACGGGAGGTTAGCGGCCAGACCTGGTGGCAACTGACCCCGCATGGTGATCACACCATGACGCAGGTGTTATCGCAGATCCGCCGCTAGTTTAGTAATCCAGCTCTGTCCGGCCCCGAAAGTGCTCCAATGCTTCCGGGTTTGCCAGCGCACCAAGATTGGTAACCGGTCGGCCGTGAATCACCTCCCGGACCGCAAGCTCAACGATTTTTCCACTGACCGTGCGCGGAATGGCCGGCACCTCGAGAATTTTTGCCGGCACATGTCGCGGACTGGCGCCGTCGCGAATGACTTTCCGAATGGTGTTCCGTAGTTCATCGTTCAGAGCGTGGTCAGGTTGCAGCACCACAAACAGCACCACCCGCACATCACCCTGCCAGTTCTGGCCAATTACGATGCTTTCCCGAATGGCTTCCAGCGTTTCCACCTGCCGATAGATTTCCGCTGTGCCGATGCGTACGCCGCCGGGATTAAGCACGGCATCACTACGGCCATGAATGATCAAGCCGATGTGGTCATCGTGCAGCCGGGTTTCGGCATAGTCACCATGGGCCCAGACATTGTCGAACCGGCTGAAGTAGGCGCGACGGTACTTGCTGCCATCGGCATCGTTCCAGAAGCCAACCGGCATTGACGGGAATGGCGTTCGACAGACCAGCTCGCCTTTCTCGTTATCGACAGGAATGCCGGCGTCATTGAAAACGGCCACGTTCATGCCAAGACCAAGGCATTGCAGCTCGCCCCGGAAAACCGGCAATAACGGATTCCCCAAAGCAAAGCAGGAGACGATATCGGTGCCACCGGAGATGGATGCCACCAGCAGATCCGCCTTGATGTCCCGGTAGATGTAGTCGTAACTTTCATGCAGTAACGGCGAACCGGTAGAGAACAGCACTTTCAGGGTGTCAAGTGAATGCTGTTGTCGCGGTTTCAGACCGGATTTCTCCACCGCCTGGATAAACTTGGCACTGGTGCCGAAGTGAGTAATCTGTTCGGCATCGACAAGATCGAACAAGCGGGCGGTGTCAGGCCAGGCCGGGTTGCCGTCATAGAGCACAATGCTGGCACCGGTCTGCAAGCCTGACACCAGCCAGTTCCACATCATCCAGCCGCAGGTGGTGAAATAGAACAGCCGGTCACCGGCGCCGAGATCACTGTGCAGCTGCAGTTCCTTGGCATGCTGCAGCAGGGTGCCACCGGCGCCATGGATGATGCATTTCGGCACGCCGGTGGTGCCGGACGAATAGAGAATATAAAGCGGGTGGCTGAACGGCAGACGGACAAAATCAGGGATGCTGCTGACGTCGCCCAGCCAGTCATCCAGCGTCACGCTCGACACGCTGCTGTCGATGGCTGTCTCTGCAACACATACCAGCGTTTCCACTTGCAACTGCGCAGCGATATCGGCAACGCGGGGCGCCAGATCAATCAGTTTGCCGTTGTAGTGATAGTGGTCAGCGGCAACCAGAATGCGCGGCTGAATCTGGCCAAAGCGGTCAAGTACGGCGCTGACACCGAAATCCGGCGAGCAGGATGACCAGACCGCACCGATCCAGCTGGCACCGAGGGCGGCAATCACCGCTTCAACCCGGTTCGGCATATAACCGGCGATGCGATCGCCCGGCGCAATGCCATGTTGCTTCAGGGCGGCCGCGAAGCGGCCGGCCTGTTGATAAAGTTGCTGCCAGCTCAGCTCGGTGCGACCGCCGATCTCGTCAACAGCGATGATGGCGACATCGTTGTCACGTCGCTTGAGCAGGTTCTCGGCAAAATTCAGCTGCGCTTCGGGAAACCAGCAACTGTCCTGAAAACGCTCGGCGTTCTGCAGCGCGATGGCGCCAGGACCATTGCCAATGATGCCGCAGAACTGCCAGATATGCTGCCAGAATGCATCGACATCGTTAACCGACCAGCGATGCAGTTCGTTGTAACTGCGGAAGGTCCGATCATGCTGTCGGCCGACGCTTTGCAGGAATGCCTGCATGCGGCTGCCATCACGGCGTGCCTCTGATGGGCTCCAGAGAGGTATGTTCCCGGTCATCACAACTGCTCCGCTACCACCGCTTCAAACTCTGCTAACAAGGTGCCTTCGCTGACCTGTTCGCCGACGGCAGCAAGCAGGGCAGTGATGGTGCCGTCTGCGGGTGAGCGCAGGGTGTGCTCCATCTTCATGGCCTCCATGGTGATGATGGCGGTGCCAGCTTTTACCGTTGTACCGGGCTGAACATGCACAGCAACCACGGTGCCGCTCATCGGCGCGGCAAACGGCGCATGGCGGCTGCCGTGCTGTTGTTGAGCGCGGCCGGCGTCGGCAGGTTGCAAACGCACACTGTCGCCATGAATGTTCAGTAGCACACCATTGTCGTCGTTAACGAAACGAGCATTGAGTGTTTCTGTGCCCCAGGTCAGTAACATGCTCCGGTCGAGCTTTTGCCAGTGAAGGCTGCGTTGCTCGCCGTTGACCGTGGCGCTGCGTTGCTGCGGAGCAGAGTGGATCTGGACAACCATGATGTCATCGGCAAGCATCAGTTCCTGTTGCAGCAGGCGCATCGACATTGGGCGCCAGCCGCTAAGGGATTGCCAGGGGTCGCTGGACGATGTCGGCTCGGTAAGCGCCACGGCCCCGGCCACCGCAATCAGCGCCGGGTTTCGCGGCGGCTTTTGCATCAACTGTGGATGTTGCTCAAGCAGGCGTGTGTCGAGGTTGGCACTGGAAAAGGCATCGCTGGCAAGCACCTGATACAGAAATCCGCAATTGTGATGAATGCCATCAATCAATGTTGCCGACAGTGCCGACATGAGTTGCCGGCGGGCGGCATCCCGGGTGGCACCATGGCAGATAATCTTGGCAATCATCGGGTCATAGAATGATTCGACCCTATCATGCTGTTCGTAGCCACTGTCAACGCGGGCTTCGTCATGGGGCCAGACCAGCGTGCGCAGCAGGCCGGAGGAGGGCATGAAGTTCTGCCACGGGTCTTCCGCATAGATGCGCACTTCCATGGCTGCGCCATGAATGCGTAGTTCGTGTTGCTGCTTTGGAAGTGGCCGACCGGCGGCAACGCAAAGCTGCCACCAGACAAGATCTTCGCCGGTAATCATCTCGGTAACCGGGTGCTCGACCTGCAGTCGGGTATTCATTTCCATAAAATAGAAATGCCCTTCAGCGAACAGAAATTCCACCGTGCCGGCGCCGACATAGTCGATCGCTTTGGCTGCCTGTACTGCAGCTTCGCCAACGGCAGTGCGCTGTGCCTCGGTAAGACCAGGTGCCGGCGCTTCCTCAATGATTTTCTGATGGCGGCGCTGCACCGAGCAGTCGCGCTCAAACAGGTGCAAGGTATGGCCATGCTGGTCGGCAAATACCTGTACTTCGATATGCCGGG
>JBFHPX010000103.1:0-8261 GCA_041592575.1 Alcanivoracaceae bacterium | reverse complement strand
GCCGCGCCATGGCCGTTGATGCCCAGTGCGCAGGGCTCGCCGCTGATATGGCTCAGTGCAATGCTATCGGTCTGACTATCGGCGGCAACAACGTGGTCATTGATGCCGATATGCGAGGGCAGGTGCCAGGCCAGCAGCAGCTGGGCCAGCAACAACAGGCCGGTCAGCAGGATCGATGTTGAGCGCTGGCGAGAATGGCTCATTGCGGTTTGCCGTGGCTGTGGTGATCGGCACAGGAACAGGATTCCGGCACCGGGTCCATGCCGCCCGGATGCCAGGGATGGCAACGGCCGATGCGGCGCAGTGCCAGCCAGCTGCCGCGCATGGCGCCGTGGCACTCGATGGCTTCGGCCGCATAGTGCGAACAGGTTGGATAGAAACGGCACTGGCTACCCACCCAGGGACTGAGCAGGAACTGGTAGGCGCGAATCATGGCCAGCAGCAGGCGTTTCATTGTTTCTCAAGGTCAGTGTCAGCGGCCTAGGATAGGCGGTTTTTTGCTCAGGCGCGAGACCAGCGGGTGCCTTCACGGGTGTCTTCCAGAACGATGCCGGCGGCCAGCAGCTGGTCGCGGATGGCGTCGGAGCGGGCGAAGTCGCGGGCTTTCTTGGCAGCGTTGCGTTCGCCAATCAGGGCCTCAATCTGGTCACTGCTTATGCCGTCATCGCTGCCCTTGCTCTGGAACCAGTCGCCTGGCTCTTGCTGCAACAGGCCTAGCAGTCCGGCGGCGGCGAGCAGTTCGGCCTTCAGTTGCGGCTTGTCGGCGGCCTCGGCCTTGTTGAGGCGGGCGGCAATGGCATGCAGGGCGCTGATGGCGCTGGCGCTGTTCAGGTCATCCAGCAGTGCCAGCAGCACCGGATGATCGGCCGGCAGTTGGTAATCCGGATCGGCAGCCACCTGCTCACCACGACCGAGCAGGGCGTAGTAAAGCGCATCCAGTGTCTGCTCGGCCTGTGTGAGCACATCCTCGCTGAAATTCAGCGGCGAACGGTAGTGCGAAGACAGCAGCGCAAAACGCAGCACTTCGCCGCGGTATTGCTTGAGCAGTTCACGCACCAGCCGGAAGTTGCCCAGTGACTTGGACATCTTCTCGCCATCGATATTGATATAGCCGTTGTGCATCCAGTAACGGACATAGTCGGTATCGTGGGCGCAGCAGCCCTGAGCGATTTCGTTTTCGTGGTGCGGGAAAATCAGATCCTGACCACCGCCGTGGATATCGATCACCTTGCCCAGATGACGGCTGATCATCGCCGAGCATTCGATATGCCAGCCCGGGCGACCGCGGCCCCAGGGCGACTCCCAGCCGGGCTGATCGTCACTACTCGGTTTCCACAGCACGAAATCACCGGGGTATTTCTTGTATGGCGCCACTTCGACGCGGGCGCCGGCGATCATGTCGTCCAGTGAGCGTTTCGACAGGCGGCCATAGTTCGGCATGGACTCGACGGCGAACAGCACATGACCTTCGGCAGCGTAAGCATGGCCCTTGCGGATCAGGGTTTCGATCATCGCGATCATGTCTGCAACCTGATCGGTAGCGAACGGCACGATATCCGGCGGCATGGCATTCAGTGCGGCCATGTCTTCGGCATAGGCGGTGCTGAAGCGATCGGTAATGGTGCTGATCGGCTCGCCAATGTCGCGCGCCGCATTAATGATCTTGTCGTCGATATCGGTAATGTTGCGGGCATAGACCACATGCTCTGCGCCATAAAGACGACGCAGCAGCCGGAACAGCAGGTCAAATACCACCACTGGGCGGGCATTGCCGATATGCACATAGTTGTACACGGTAGGGCCGCATACATACATGGTCACCCGGCTCGGATCGAGCGGGGTGAAGACTTCCTTTTTGCCGGACAGGGTGTTGTGAATCTGCAGGGACATTATTTTTTACCGTAGAGCTGATCCGGACTGATCAGCGGGGATTTATCCAGTTCCACTTCATTGCCGTCGACACGCCAGAAAAAGCAGTCACGCCGGCCGGTGTGGCAGGCCGGGCCGGTCTGGTCGACATCCAGCAGCAGGGTATCGCCGTCGCAATCGATGCGCAGGCTTCTCAGAATCTGGGTCTGACCGGAGGATTCGCCCTTGCGCCACAGGCCGCCACGGGAGCGCGAGTAATAACAGACCCGGCCGGTGGCGAGGGTTTCTTCAATGGCGGCGCGATTCATCCACGCCATCATCAACACCTCGCCGCTGTCGTGCTGGCGAGCGATCGCCGGCACCAGGCCGGCATCGTTGTAGCGCAGGTTATCCAGCGCCGTGCCCAGGGCGACGCGGAAGCCACTGGCTTGCTGCTCGTTATCCTTGAACATGGCGCGGTCCTGTTGGTTAACGTGGCATCCGGGTCTGGTCTTTCAGCAGCGCAATTGCGGCATCCAGAGCCATCACCTCGGTGTCCTGACTGCCAAGGCGGCGAATGGCCACCTGCCCTTCGGCGGCTTCCTTTTCGCCCAGCACCAGAATCACCGGCACCTTGGATCTGGAATGCTCGCGCACCTTGTAGCCGATTTTTTCATTGCGCAGATCAAGCTCGTTGATCACGCCAGCCTCGGCAAGCGCAGCGGACACTTTGCCGGCGTAGTCGTCCACGGCATTGGTAATAGTAGCGACCACTACCGGAAGTGGTGACAGCCACAGCGGCAGATAGCCGGCGGTGGACTCGATGACGATGCCGAGGAATCGCTCCAGCGAGCCAAGCACGGCGCGATGCAGCATCACCGGGCGATGGCGCGCGGAGTCCTCGCCAACGTACTCGGCATCCAGTCGCTCCGGCAGAACAAAATCCACCTGCAGGGTGCCGCACTGCCAGTCACGACCGATCGCATCGCGCAGCTGGAACTCGAGCTTCGGGCCGTAGAAGGCCCCTTCGCCCGGATTCAGTTTGTACTCCAGGCCGACACTTTCCACCGCAGCTTTCAAAGCGGCTTCCGCGCGATCCCAGGTTTCATCGGAGCCGGCCCGGTTTTCAGGACGGTCCGAGAACATCACCTTGATTTCGGTGAAGCCGAAGTCGGTGTATACCTCGCGCAGCATAGTGATAAAGGCTGCGGTTTCTTCATTGATCTGCGCTTCAGTGCAGAAAATATGGGCATCGTCCTGACCGAAAGTACGGGCCCGCATCAGGCCATGCAGGGCACCATGGGCTTCGTTTCGGAACAGGGTGGTGAACTCGCCGAGACGAATCGGCAGGTCGCGGTAGCTCTTCAGGCCCTGATTGAAAATCTGCACATGGCCCGGGCAGTTCATCGGCTTGATCGCCATGTCGCGGTGGTCATGGGTGCAGACGGTGAACATGTCGTCGCCGTACTTGTCCCAGTGGCCGGACTGCTCCCACAGCTTGCGATCCATCATCTGCGGAGTATTCACCTCCTGATAACCGTTGCGCTCCATCTTGCCGCGGATGTAGTTCTCCAGCGTGCGGCGCAGGCGCCAGCCTTTCGGGTGCCAGAACATGCTGCCGACCGCTTCTTCCTGCTGGTGGAACAGGCCCATCTCGCGGCCGAGCTTGCGGTGGTCGCGCTTTTCCGCCTCCTCGATCTGCTTGAGATAGGCGTTCAGCTCGTCCTTGTTGCGCCAGGCGGTGCCGTAGATGCGCTGCAGCTGAGGGTTGTTGCTGTCTCCACGCCAGTAGGCGCCGGCCACCTTGGTCAGTTTGAAGCCATCGCCGAGCTTGCTGGTGCTGGGCAGGTGCGGGCCACGGCACAGGTCGATAAATTTGCCCTGACGGTAAAGGCTGACTTCCTGGTCGGCTGGCAGGTCGCGGATGATCTCGGCCTTGAAGGTCTCGCCCTGGTTGAGGAAGAACTCGACCGCCTCATTGCGATCCCAGACTTCCCGGCGGATGTCCTCGTTGCGCTTGACGATCTCGTGCATGCGCTTCTCGATCGCCTTGAGATCCTCCGGAGTGAAGGGTTGCTCACGGTGAAAATCGTAATAGAAGCCGTTTTCAATGGTCGGACCAATGGTCACCTGAGTGCCGGGGAACAGCTCCTGCACCGCCTCGGCCATGATGTGGGCGGCGTCGTGGCGGATCAGCTCCAGGCCGTCTTCGTCTTCACGGGTAATGATGTGCACCGTGGTGCCGGCAGGCAGGGGCAGGTAGACATCCCTGAGAATGCCATCGACCTTCACGGCCAGAGCCTGTTTGGCCAGTTTCTTGCTGATACGTTCAGCCAGTTCCAGTCCGGTTACCGGCTGATCAAAGGCCATCTCTGCCCCATCGGGCAGGCGGTAGGAGACGCTCATGGGATTGCTTCGCGACAGGTTGCTACAGAACCGCAGAAGTCTAGCCGGATTCCGCCTCCGGTGCATCCCGGAACAGCTGCCGCCGCGACCTGCAGCACGTCACGGGGCAGCTGTGCTATCTTCCCGGCTGACACCCTCCGAATCCCGGCCCACGGACGCTACAGCCATGGACGAGTCCTCAGAAATCTCCCTGTTTCACTACCAGCGTCTGGTCAAGGTGGCCCAGCGCATCACCGCCCAGCATGACATTGCCCGGCTTTGCGAGACGGTGCTGGAGGAGGCACGGCAACTGACGCTGGCGGACGGCGGCACGCTTTACATGGTGGAGGGCCATGGCACCACGGCGCGGCTGGAGTTCGCCATTGTTCGCAACCGCAGCCTGAATATCCGGCTCGGCGGCTCCAGCGGTGGCAGCATTCACTACCCGGCGATACCGATGTACCGCAATGGCATTGGCAATCACCAGAACGTCGCCAGTCATACCGGCCTGACCGGCAAGATGATCAATATTGCCGACGCCTATGACGTCGACGAATTTGACTTCTCCGGGACTCGGGCATTCGACAAGCAGTTCGGCTATCACACTCGCTCGGTGCTGACGATTCCGCTGATGACGGAATTTGGCGAGCTGGTGGCGGTACTGCAGCTCCTCAATGCGACCGACGAGCACAGCGGCGAAGTGATTCCGTTCAGGGAGAAACTGGAACCGGTGATCTCGGTGCTGGCCAGCTTTGCCGCCATTGCCTTCCAGCAGCAGCGTGCCATGCATGATCAGAAAGAGTTGCTGGTGGCGCTGTCCGGAGAGCCGAACACCGGCCGGCTGCTGGAGCGAATCCTCAGTGAAGCCCAGGCCATGACGTATGCAGATGGCGGCTCGCTATACCTGTTTCGCGATGACAATGATCAGCCGCGGCTGGAATTTGCTCTGGTCCGTAATGACAGCCTGAAGATCAATCAGGGTGGTTCGAGCGGCAACGATATCAGTCTGCCGCCGGTGCCGCTGCGCGATGAATCCGGGCAGGATAATCATCATCATATTGCTGCCCATGTGGCGATTTCCGGGCGGCTGGTTAATATCCCGGATGCATATCGGTCCGAGCAGTTTGACTTCTCCGGCACCAAGGCCTTTGACGAGCGGCACGGGTATCGATCAGTATCATTTCTCACCATTCCACTTCTGAATCATTTGAATGAAGTAATCGGCGTGTTGCAGCTTGTCAATGCGCGACATCCGCAGAGCCGGGAAATTATTCCGTTCTCTGAGCACATCGAGCCGCTGGTAAGAGCTCTGTCCAGTTATGCGGCCATCGCCCTGAATAACCTGATTTTAGTGCAGGAGCTGAAGAACCTGCTGGACGCCTTTATCAAGGTTATTGCCCAGGCTATTGATGCCAAAAGCCCCCACACGTCCGGCCATTGCCAGCGGGTTCCATTGCTGACCGAGATGATTGCTCGAGCGGCCTGCGAAGACATGTCTACTTTTCGGGATTTCAATCTCGATGATGACGGTTGGTATGAACTGCATGTGGCGGCATGGATGCATGATTGCGGCAAGCTGGCGACGCCGGACTCGGTCCTCGACAAGTCCACCAAACTGCATACGCTATGTGATCGTATTGATGCAGTCCGAACACGTTTTGCCGCATTGAAAAGCCAGAAGGAGTGCGACGTGCTCATCGCCATTGTTGCGGAGCCAGAGCGCAAAGCCGAGCTGGAGCGGGAACTGCACCAGGAACTGTTGGTTCTGGATGAGGAGCTGGCATTTATTGAGGCCGCCAACAAGGGCGGTGAATTCATGGCGGAGGAGAGTAAAAAGCGCGTGCATGCTATTGCTGCCCGGAAGTGGCGTAATACAGCCGGGGATTTTCAGCCGCTGCTGAGCGAGGATGAAGTTTACAATCTTTGCATAGAACGTGGCACCCTGACCCATGAAGAGCGACAGATTATAAATAACCACATGCAAGTCACGATCGACATGCTTGAGTCGTTGCCCTTTCCCCGCAAGTTGCGCCGCGTGCCGGAGTACGCTGGGGGTCATCATGAGAAAATGGATGGAACCGGCTTTCCCCGAGGGTTGAAGCGTGAGCAGATGTCTTGGCCCGCCAGAATGATGGCGATCGCCGACATCTTTGAGGCGTTGACTGCCAAGGACAGGCCATATAAAGATCCGATGAAGATTTCTCAAGCGCTATCGATCATGCAGAAAATGCGCGATGGCAATCATATTGATCCGGATCTGTATGAACTCTTTGTTCGCAGCCGGGTATGGGAGCAGTATGCGAAACAGGTTCTTGATCCGACTCAGCTTGATATTCAGGATGCGGCCGCTTATCGCTAGCGCGTTGCTGCTGCTGCTTAGCCCGCTGCTACAGGCTGAACTGCTGTCTTTGCGTGGAGATCCGGCGCCCGGCGCCCTGCTGATCGGCCAGTCAGTGCCTGGCGCGCGGGTGTGGCTGGACGAAAAGCCGCTACGGGTAAGTCCGAGCGGTCACTTCCTGTTTGGTTTTGGTCGAGATGAAAGCGGCGAGAGGCTGCTGCGTGTTGAAGCTGATGGTCGGCAACAGGAAAAGCTGATTACCCTGACTGCGCGGCAGTGGAGCATCCAGCGTGTGGAGGGCGTGCCGGCGCGCACGGTAACCCCGCCGCCGGAGGAGCTCGAGCGAATCCGTGCCGAGGCCGCAATGGTGCGCAAGGCGAGGGAAACAGATTCTGATCTTGAGTTCTTTCATCAGGATTTTGTCTGGCCGGCCAGTGGCCGTATCAGTGGTGTCTACGGTAGTCAGCGAATATACAACGGCAAGCCCGGCAACCCTCACTTTGGTGTTGATATTGCCGCGTCTACCGGCAGCCCGGTGATTGCGCCTGCTTCCGGTATTGTCACGCTGGTGCACGAGGACATGTTCTATTCCGGCGGCACTCTGGTGATAGACCATGGGTTCGGTCTTTCGTCAACCTTTATTCACCTGCATAGCGTGCTGGTAAAGGAAGGACAGCAAGTCAGGCAGGGCGATCTTATTGCCGAAATCGGAGCCTCCGGTCGGGCCACGGGGCCGCATCTCGATTGGCGCCTGAACTGGTATCAGGAGCGGCTCGATCCGCAATGGTTTATGGGTGGAATGGATTCCGGCCAGGTAAGCGCGGGTTCACGCTGAGCGTGGTTACATCACGCCCAGCGAGCCATCGTCATTAATTAATACCACACGGTTTCTGCCCAGGCGCTTGGCTTCGTAGAGCGCCTCATCGGCAAGACGTATCAGGTCGCTGCACTGGGTGACGCCTTGACGCCAAGCGGCAACGCCAACGCTTATTGTAATGACGTTGCTGCACCGGGAAGCACTATGCTCCATGCCTTGCTTTTCAATTCGGTCCCGAACCCGCTCGGCGAATACCAGTGCATCATTAAGGCGAATTCCATTCAGTACAACCAGAAACTCTTCGCCACCATAACGGGCCAGAAAATCAGATTCGCTCTGGATCATGGACTGAACAACGGCGGAGACAGTGCGGAGACAATCATCTCCGGCTAGATGGCCATAGTTGTCGTTGTACTGTTTGAAAAAATCAATATCAAACAGCAGGACAAAAAGGTTGCCTTCCTGCGGTGTGCGCTGCTTTTGCTGGTGAATCAGCCTCCCCAGACGATCTTCCATGCCGCGTCGGTTGACGGTGCCGGTGAGAGGGTCCTCGCTGGCCTGGTTCTCGAGGACGATATTTGCGGAATGCAGCTCGCTTCGATGCATTGCCAGTACCCGCTCCGCCAGGTAGTGCTGGCGCTGAAGTCTTTCGAAATTATACTGACCGTGCAGACTTAGCACGCCGCCAGCCAGAACAAAAAAGAAAAGCACCATAATTTCAGTAACAGGCAGTTTGCTGAAAAAAACCATAGAGCAAAGCATCAGTAAAAGAATAATGCCGGTGGTGACAAGCGCCCAGCGCAGGGTAATGCGGAACAGCGTGCCCATCAGCAAGATGGCCAGCAAATTGAACAGGTAGTAGCTGTAGTTGAG
>JBFHPX010000102.1:0-8266 GCA_041592575.1 Alcanivoracaceae bacterium | reverse complement strand
GTGAAGGTCAGGGTCAGGCGACCATTGTCCCCTCCCGGACAGCCGGCAACTTTACCGGTCATGACATAACCGGTTGGGGTGTCCGCTGCCAGCGCGGTTGATGAGGAAGTCACCAGATCTGTCCATTGGGCAGTGGCCGGAACCTGGTTTGCACCATTCGCCACCGCCAGCGGCCCCGACACCTCAACCCGATAGGGGATCACGTTCGTACTGGCGGGCGAGGGACCCTGCGTCGACAGCACGCAGAAAGGCTGATTGATCACGACATTACCCGAACTCCAGACAACATTCTGCGCCGGAGCAACCGGGGTAATATCAATTCTGGCAAAAGCCGGCGCAGGTATTAACAGGAGCGACATCAACAACCACACAGGTCTGCCCGGCTCTCGTGCCGCAGACGCTTTCGCTATTCGCTCGACAACACTCCTGAACAACATCTCTCTCCCTGAAACAGCTGCATCCCCCCAATTCTGTCATTCGATACAGCAAATCTGAATGAGCCACTATAACAAAACGGGGCGGATCACTCCGCCCCGTTTTGTCTGTTTTACCACGAGACGGTCAACCCATCAGTGCGGCGCAACCAGCAAAGTCACGGTATCCAGATAGTTACCAGCCTCCGCCGCCAGCATGTTGGCTTCCGGGACATCAACATCAATTCTGCCGTTGCCGGTCGGGGTGCAGGCCGAGAAGCCCGGGCCAGCGTTGTCACGGGCGAAACCGACGCCACCGTTGTCATTCAATACTGCGCTGGTCATCGCTCCGCCAGCCCAGTTGAAGGTATACTCAATGAAGTTGCCGCTGCCATCGCTCATGCGAAACGCGCCGGCATTGTCATTTGCCGAAGTGGCAGTAATGTCGTAGGTCGTCGCGCCGTTGGTGCGTACGCAAGCACCGGTGGATCCGGTTTCGTTGACGCCCGCCGTCGGGTCAAATGTGCCCAGATCGATGTTGCCCTCGACCAGCACCTGAATCAGTGACGGGATAACCAGCAGAATGTCCACATCACCAGACGAAGTAGCGCCAACGGTGCCGTCATTGGCTGACCAGGCAACACCGCTAATCCCCAGACTGGCCGCAGTAGCCATTGCGAGAAGTTTCTTGTTCATATCCTGATCTCCACACACATTAGTTTTTAGGGCCCCGGGCTGGTCAGCTATGACACTGCGGGATGTCTCAATGCTATTACCACGACATCACACTGAGAACCCCCTCACACTTTTATCTTATGATTCGCCGATAAGCGGTTGCCGATAGTGGTTAAGCGGTATACAAATGTTAAATGGGTCACATAATGTGCACTTTAGTACTAATTTCAGCATCTTATGATGGCGTTATGGGCCATTCGGCATAGGGGCTGTGTCGCCTCCGGGAGCAGATAAATGAGTCATCAGGGCAGCTTCAGTATTGTCATCGCGGATACCTCGCGGCTTGGCTCGGTCATGCTCGAAAGGCTGCTGGCGCCGCTGCTGGATGTGGTCACCTGCACCGACAGCGCCGGGCTTGACCTGGCGTTGCGGCGTGAGCCATCGCTGTTGATGATCGCCAATCAGTGGCCAGGCCTTGAGGTTCTGTTGCCCGGTCTGGCGGGGCGCCTGCCGCACCTGGGTATCCTGCTGATGGCCAGCCCTGACAGTGATGCCGCCCGCATTGCTTCCCTTTCAAAGCAGTTTTCAACCGGCGTGATCTACCGGCCCTACGAGGCACGTCAGGTCATGAGGGAGATGCTCAGTGTCATGTCCCGACATAACTCGCTGGTCCGGGAGGAAGTCCCGCTGATCGTCGACAGCGCCCCGTCCCCCCTTGAAACGCTGCAACGGGATCAGGCCTTCTGCCGACGCCACCACCTGCCACACAGCCTGCTGGCATTGCGCATCGAAGAGTATGCATCGCTCGGCGAACAGCTTGGCCAGAACGAGCTGAGCGAAGCGGAACACAATCTGTTCGCCGCCATTACCGGGAATCTGAGACGCGAAGACCACCTCTGCGATCAGCAACCCGGTCGTCTGGTGCTGAGCCTCCCGGGCACACCGGCGCAAGGCGCGCGAGTTCTGGGCCACCGGCTGTGTCAGCGCGCCCAGGAAGCCGGCGTCCGAGGCGGCAACCTGACCACCCACCTGGTCCTTGTGGCGGGGATTCACCTTGTCACCGGATCTGATGTGGACACGCTGGAGCAGGATATTGCTACCGCCGTCAGCACCTGTGAGCTGGCCAGCAGCGAGGAGGATCTTCAGGTTCTGCTTTCCGATACCGCCTGTGACCAGCTTGCCAGCGCGGCACCTCCACTGCTTCAGGACAGCGCACAAGTGGACCCGGCCGGCGACGGCGAAGTGTCTGGCGATACATCGTGGGAAAAAATTGCCGTCATTCTGAACGAGCAAGATCTCAACGATGGTCAGGGTGCTATCAAGGCGCTGTCCGAAGTCCTGCGCCAACTGGATGAAAGTACTCGTATGACGCTGGTGGACGAACTGTTGCTGGCTTCAGCGATGCCGGAGTGATGTGGTCATGGCCGGCGCGCGATGAGGGTCGCCCGACGCGGCGCCGGATAACCCTCCAGGGTACGGGATGCGTCCTGCGGATCGAGAAAGTCGGGTAAAGACTGGAATGTCATCCACTCGGTACTACGCTGCTCCGTGGTATCGGTCAGAGACACATCAACAGTGCGAACGTCGACAAAGCCGCTGCGCTGCAACCAGAGTTCCAGCATGCCCGTGGCCGGCAAGAAATATACGTTCCGCATCGCGGCATAGCGGTCTTTGGGCATCAACACCGTTGTGCTGTCCCCTTCTACCACGAGAGTTTCCAGAATCAGCTCACCACCCGGCCTGAGCGCGGAATACAACTCGGCAATATGATCCAGCGGCGAGCGGCGGTGATACAGCACGCCCATGGAAAACACGGTATCAAAAGCCCGACTGTCAGCAGGCAACTCCTCAAGCCGCACCGGCGCGTACCAGACCGGAGCCGCAAGCAGGTACCGTTTCAAACACAGGAACTGGAAAAAATACAGCAGGGTCGGATCTATCCCCAGTACCGCGCGTGCTCCAGCCGCCCACATACGCCAGCAGTGATAGCCGGAACCACACCCCACATCGAGAACAGAACGACCGGCCAGACTGCTGATATGCGGCGCAATACGCTGCCATTTTCGGTCTGAGCGCCACTCGGTATCAACCAGCACGCCGAACAGGTCAAACGGCCCCTTACGCCACGGCATCAGCTGACGCAGACTGTGGCGAACAGCATCCGCTTCCGGAGTCTGCGCCTCTTTGGCGACGACACAGACACGATCCGTCGATGCATCCAGATCCGCATCAATATCTGGCAGTCCGGATACGGCCTCCAGCCAGCGCGGCATATCCCCATGCGGCTGCAAGATCAATCTGTCACGACAATATATGTCCAGCTGCTTTTGCCAGGACGGCGCCAGCGCACCCATGGCTTCATGGAGCACACCACAATAGGTTTCGATCACCGGACTGCCACCAGCGAGAGAAAATTAAAACAGCGAAACCAGACATGTACCTGGCGAAAGCCCGCATGCCGAAGCCGCGCCTCATGGGCTGCCAACGTTTCCGGGATAAGGACATTTTCAAGTGCGTTGCGTTTCTGGCTGATCTCAAGGTCCGAGTAGCCATTATTGCGCTTGAACGCGTGATGCAATGCCTGTTGCAACTCATCCTCCCGGGCATTCTCAAATCTGATTTTCTCGGAAAGAACAAGAATGTCGCCGCTGCCCAGAGCTGCAGACACCTTCTCTATAAGGGCGTCCCGATCCTGTAATGGCAAGAACTGCAAAGTGAAGTTCAGTACAACAACAGAGGCGTTTTCCAGCTCAGCGTTACGTATATCCTGGTTAAGTAACGTTACTGCTAGCACAGGCGCCGCCTCATCAATCAACTCTCTGGCACGATCAAGCATTGCCTCCGAGTTATCGATTGCAACAACCTGACAATCCCGGTGCGGGACAAGCTCCGCCATGGCAAGCGTCGCCGCGCCGAGGGAGCAGCCCAGATCATAAAGCCGGGTACCGGGCCGGGCATAACGAGCCGCCAGCACGCCGATCATTTCGATCATGGTGCCGTACCCTGGTACTGACCGACTGATCATGTCAGGAAACACCCTGACAACGCGTTCATCGAAAGAGAATCTCTCGATGATGTCACGCTGCTCAGCGTATATTCGGTCGGTGTCGGAAGTCATAGCCTTACCCAGAGGAAGCCGTGCCGGACGGTTGCACCGCATAAAAAAGGCCGCAAGTGCGGCCCCTTTATATACTGCATTGATTGCTCAAACTTGGTCGGGACGGCAGGATTTGAACCTGCGACCCCTTGCCCCCCAGGCAAGTGCGCTACCAGACTGCGCTACGCCCCGACAGATGCGGCCCTTGGCTCGGCCGCGAAGCGGGGCAATCATAACGGATGCGCCCGGTGGAAGAAACCTCAGGCACGCAGTACCAGCAGCACTTCTTCCAGCTCAACGATCATTTGCCGAATCAACTGATGGTAGTGGTTCGACTGCTCGACACTCGGCGCGCCGGTCAGCTGCTGCCTGGCACCACCGATGGTAAAGCCCTGATCGTAAAGCAGGCTACGAATCTGGCGAATCATCAGCACGTCCTGACGCTGGTAATAACGACGGTTACCCCGCCGCTTGACCGGCTTTAGCTGGGGGAATTCCTGCTCCCAGTAGCGCAGCACGTGCGGCTTTACATCACACAGCTCGCTGACCTCACCAATAGTGAAGTAGCGCTTGCCCGGTATGACCGGTAGCTGGTCGTTATTCCCTGGTTCCAGCATATGCTTCAACCCGCTGCTTCAGTTTTTGCCCCGGGCGGAAAGTCACCACCCGACGGGCTGTAATAGGAATTTCTTCCCCGGTCTTCGGATTACGGCCGGGGCGCTGGCTCTTGTCGCGCAGATCAAAGTTACCGAAACCGGACAGCTTGACCGGGACATTACCCTCCAGAGACCGGCGGATTTCCTCGAAAAACATCTCCACCATTTCCTTGGCTTCCCGCTTGTTGAGGCCTAGCTCCTCGAACAGACGTTCAGCCAGATCGGCCTTGGTCAGCGCAGTCATCAGCGTTCCTCGAATCAGTCGCGCAAGTGGGCGTTAAATTCTTGTTTTAGCAAGGATACTACAGCTTCTATCAGGCTGCTAATGTCCGTTTCACCAAGGGTGCGTGAACGGTTCTGGAAGGTCAAGCCCAGCGCCAGACTGAGATTGCCCTCGCCCACGTTCTGGCCCCGATAGACGTCAAACAGGCGCAGATCACGCAGGGTTTCGCCGCAAACCTCACGAACCGCCGCCAGTACCCGGCCGGCAGGAACGGTGGCCGGAAGGACAAAGGCCAGATCGCGACGAACCGCAGGAAATTCGGATATTTCGACGAATTTCGGCAAAGAAGCCGGCATGATCTTCGCAAGATCAAGCTCGAACAGATAAATGTCCTGGCTCAGGTCGAGCTCCGTCGCCAGCGCAGGGTGGACCTTGCCAAGCCACCCGGCAGTTACTCCGGCGCGACTCAGACGTGCGCACTGTCCCGGGTGCAGCCCCTCGCATTCCCCCGCTTCAAAGCTCCAGCCTGCGTCCCCGGTTAACGCCAGCAGCGCCTCAACATCAGCCTTCAGGTCAAAAAAATCGACCTTGCGAGGCTTGCCATCCCAGTGTTGCGGCATTGCCGGACCATAGAGCAGACCGGCCAGCATCGGCTCCTGCCGCAAACCATCTGGCGACGGCACGAAGCGCAAGCCGGTCTCGACCAGACGCAGTCGCTCAGCTTGTCGATTCAGGTTGTAGCGGGCAGTGGTCAGCAGGCCGGACCACAAGCTGCTGCGCATCACCGACAACTCGCTGGAAATCGGATTCGCCAGCGCCAGTGGCTCCACGCTCGGCGACACCGCGCGCTGGGTCTGCAGGTCGACAAAGCTGTAGCTGATGACTTCCTGATAGCCACGATCCTGCAACGCATCCACCAATCGCCGCAGGGACAACAGCCCCTCACTGACTTTCGGCTCTGCTGAAACGCTGGGCAGGCGACTCGGCAACTGGCTGTAGCCGTAAACCCGAGCCAATTCCTCGATCAGATCTTCCTCACGCTCTATATCAAAACGCCAACTCGGCGCCAGCGCCGTCCAGCGCTTGCCGGAGGCATCAGCGAAAACCTCCATGCCAAGCCGGGTAAGAATCTCTTCAACGCGCGCCCCGGACAAGCTCAGACCGAGCAGGCCCTGCAACTTTTCCGCGCGCAATGTCACCTCGTTCTGCGGCGGGATATGTGCCTGACTTTCAACGCAAGCAACGACACCGGCTTCGCCACCAGCGATGTCGATAATCAGCTGACTGGCACGCTCAATCGCCTGCTCCTGCAGGCACGGATCAACTCCACGTTCGAAACGGTGCGACGAATCAGTATGCAGACCGTGCGCACGAGCACGGCCGGCGAGAGCCAATGGCGCAAAGAACGCGCATTCAAGAAAGATATCCGTTGTCTCTGCGCTGACAGCGCTGGCTGCGCCGCCCATGACACCCGCCAGTGCCAACGGTCCTTTGTCGTCAGCGATCAGCACATCACCTTCTTTCAGCTTGAGGTTCTGGCCATCGAGAAGCGCTACTGACTCACCGGACTTGGCACGACGCACATCAATACCGCCGCTGAGCTTGCCCAGATCAAAGGCATGCAGGGGCTGACCAAGCTCAAGCAAAACGTAATTGGTAACATCGACCAGCGCATCGATTGAGCGCACACCGGCACGGCGAAGTTTTTCGCGCAGCCACAATGGGGAAACTGCCTTGGCATTTACCCCCTCAATCACCCGACCAAGGTAACGAGGACACGCCGACGGATCTGACACTCGAACGGAAACTGTTTTCCGCGACGCCACCGGCACCGAGACAATCTCCGGCGCACAGAACGGCGCCCCGGTCAGCACCGCGACCTCCCGGGCCACGCCGCGCAAACTCAGACAATCGGCGCGATTAGGTGTCACGCCCAATTCAAAAACATTATCGTCAAGCTGTAGCCAGCGACGAAAATCCTCGCCGAGAGGAGCGTCGGCTGGCAACTCCAGCAGGCCGTCGATGACATCCTCAAGCCCCAGCTCGGAGGCCCCGCAGAGCATGCCCTGCGACTCTTCCCCACGCAGCTTGGCCTTCTTGATCTTCAGACCTCCCGGCAGCTCGGCACCGATCTTTGCAAACGGCACCCGCAGGCCGGCCCGCACATTCGCCGCACCGCAAACAACCGGATAAACGCCTTCGCCGGCATTCACTTCGCACAAGGTCAGCTTGTCCGCCTGAGGGTGCGGACGTGTTGTCATCACCTCGGCAATGACAACGCCGGAAAATGCCGGCGCCGCAGGCTCCACCGCATCCACTTCCAGACCCGCCATGGTCAGCTGATGCGACAACTGATCGGTGGTGATATCCGGGTTAACCCACTCTCTCAACCAGGCTTCATTAAAACGCATTATCTTCTCCTGACTATGAGCAGCGGATTAACGGAATTGCTTCAGGAAACGCACATCGTTCTCGAAGAACTTGCGCAAATCGTTGACGCCATAACGCAGCATGGTCAGACGTTCCACTCCCATACCGAAGGCGAAACCGGAATACTTTTCCGGATCAACGCCGCCATGCTCGAGCACCTTCGGGTGAACCATGCCGCAGCCCATCACTTCCAGCCAGCCGGTTTGCTTGCAGACGCGGCAGCCCTTGCCCGCGCAGAGCACACAACCGATATCCACTTCTGCCGAAGGCTCTGTGAACGGGAAGTAGGAGGGACGGAATCTCACCGCCAAGTCATCCACCTCGAAAAACGCCCGCAGAAAAGCCGCAACAGTGCCACGCAGGTCGGCAAAACTGACGCCCTCATCCACAAGCAATCCCTCAACCTGATGAAACATCGGCGTGTGGGTCAGATCGGAATCACAGCGATAGACCCGGCCCGGAGCGATAATCCGGAACGGCGGCTTGCCCTGCTCCATCACCCGGATCTGTACCGGCGATGTATGGGTACGCAGCAGTCGGCCATCGCCAAAATAAAAGGTATCGTGCATGGCGCGGGCCGGATGATGCCCCGGAATATTCAACGCCTCAAAGTTATGGAAGTCATCTTCCACCTCCGGGCCTTCGGAAATCTCATAGCCGAGCCGGACAAAGAAATCCTCGATTCGGCGACGAGTGCGAGTAACCGGATGCAGGGCACCGGTTTGCTCGCCACGACCGGGCAGCGTCATGTCAACACGCTCGCCGGCGAGCT
>JBFHPX010000101.1:0-8359 GCA_041592575.1 Alcanivoracaceae bacterium | reverse complement strand
TTGCCCGGCAGGCTGCCGCCGGGAAAGAAGTCATAGGCGATATCGAATTGTTTGCTCGTGCTGCCAGCGTACCCGTGGCAGCGATTACTGGCTCGAATGCAAAAAGCACTGTTACCGCGTTGCTGGGCGAGGTGGCGAAAAAGGCCGGCCGTCGTGCCCTGGCTGGCGGCAACCTGGGTACGCCGGCGCTGGACCTGCTCGGGCAGGGCGCAGAGTTGTATGTGCTGGAACTGTCCAGCTTCCAGCTGGAAACCACTTTCAGTCTCAGTGCTCAGGTTGCCTGTGTGCTGAATATTTCCCAGGACCACATGGATCGTTATGCCGGCCTTGGCGATTACATTGCCGCCAAGCAGCGCATCTATGACGGTTGTGAAGTCGCAGTGTGGAATCGCGATGATGAAGCAACGCGGCCGCAGGGGCTGGTGCCGGCGCAGATGACATTTGGTATGCATGCCGATTCTGATTACCGGCTTGATACCCAGCGTGGCATGTTGATGCGTCGCGGTGAGGACCTGTTGTCGACTTCCGTGCTCAAGCTACGCGGCAATCACAATGCCCTTAACGTGTTGGCAGTGTTGGCCATGGCAGAGGCGCTTGGGCTTGAACGCGATGCATGTCTGCGGGCAGTGCAGGAATTTGCCGGGTTGCCGCATCGCTGCGTGCTGGTGGCAGAGTCCCGCGGGGTGCAGTGGTTTAACGACTCCAAGGGAACCAATGTCGGTGCCACGCTGGCGGCATTGGCCGGTATCGGCCCGGCGATTCCTGGCAAGGTGGTGCTGATCGCCGGTGGTCAGGGCAAGGGTCAGGATTTTTCTGCGCTGGCGGTGCCGGCCGCAGACCATCTGCGTGCTGCCGTGTTGATTGGTGAGGATGCGCGCACTGTAGCCGCGGGGCTGGGCAATGTGGCCTGTCACTTCGCAGCAGATATGGCTGACGCGGTACGGCGCGCGTCGCTGCTTTCAGAGCCGGGGGATGCCGTGCTGCTATCTCCGGCCTGTGCCAGTTTTGATATGTTTCGCGGTTATGCCGACCGTGGTGACACCTTCGTACGCTGTGTGACGGAGGTGTTGCATGGTGTTTGATCAGGCTCTGAATCGCCGTCGACCGGAAGATATGATGCTGCTTGGCGGTGTGGTCCTGCTGGCGCTGATGGGGTTGGTGATGGTGATGTCGGCGTCCCTGCAGATCGGCGAAACGAGACTGGGTTCGCCGTTTTATTTTTTTAATCGACACCTGCTTTATCTGCTATTTGCTCTGGCAGCGGGAGTGGCCACCTATGTGCTGATTCCGATTGCGTTGCTTGATCGCTTGCGTGTTGTGGCGTTGGCCGGCGCTGTTATTGTTCTGGTGCTGGTACTGGTGCCGGGTATTGGCAGGGAAGTGAACGGTTCGCAGCGCTGGATCGCATTTCCCGGCTTCAGTATTCAGGCTTCGGAGCTGGCCAAGCTTGGCTACCTGATCTGGCTGGCGGGCTACATTAATTTGCAACGCAAGGCGTTGGTCGAGAGCTGGCAGGCATTCCTGATTCCTCTTGGCGTGCTCGGGCTGCTGTCGATCTTTCTGCTGCTTGAGCCGGACTTCGGTGCGGCGGTAGTGCTGGGCATCGCCACCTTCGGCTTGTTGTTCATGGCCGGTGTGCCGATGCTGCGGTTTCTTTCCATTGCTCTGGTTGTTGTTGCCGCAGCAGCGTTGGTGGCACTGCTGCAACCCTATCGGGTTGCCCGGCTGATGAGCTTCCTTGACCCATGGGCGGATCAGTTTGGCGGTGGTTATCAGCTTACCCAGAGTCTGATTGCGTTTGGGCGGGGCCATATCGATGGCGTTGGTCTGGGTAACAGTGTGCAGAAACTTTTCTATCTCCCGGAGGCCCATACCGACTTTGTTTTTGCGGTAACGGCGGAGGAGTTCGGATTGATTGGCAGTGTCACGATTATCTCGCTGTTTACGCTGGTGTGCTGGCGAATCTTCCATCTGGCGTTTCGGTTGCTGGAGAAAGAGCAGTTGTTCAGTGGTCAACTGGTGCTGGGTATCGGTCTGGTGTTCGCATCACAGGCTTTCGTCAACATGGGCGTCAACATGGGATTGCTACCCACCAAGGGATTGACATTGCCTCTGGTCAGTTATGGCGGTAGTTCGCTGTTGGTGACGACGGTGATGATCGGTCTGGTATTGCGCATTGGCACTGACAGCACACCGGTTGTACCAGTGCGGCGGAGGGAACGTCGATGAAGCCGGTAATGCTGATTATGGCGGGTGGTACTGGTGGGCATGTTTTCCCGGCACTGGCTGTGGCTGATGTACTACGTCAGCGCAATATCGATATCGCCTGGCTGGGCTCCGATCAAGGCATTGAAAATCGACTGGTGCCAGCCGCAGGCTATACGCTGCATACGGTGGCGGTGCATGGCGTACGTGGCGGTGGCTTTGGTCGCCGGTTGCTGGCGCCATTCATGTTGATTGGCAGTGTGCTGGCAGCATGGAGGGTGGTGCGACAGCTACGACCGGTGCTGGCGATCGGCTTTGGTGGTTATGCCAGTGGCCCCGGTGCCATTGCTGCGCGCCTGGCAGGCGTGCCCTTGGTGATTCATGAGCAGAATGCGCGTCCGGGTTTGACCAATCGCGTGCTGGCGCCGCTGGCGCGTCAGGTGCTGCAGGCATTTCCCGGTGCATTTTCCGGTAACGCCGTGACAACCGGAAATCCGGTGCGTGCAGTTGTCTCCGAACTTCCGCCACCCGCCGAGCGTTACGCCAATCGTCAGGGGGCGTTGCGGATTCTGATTACCGGCGGCAGTCAGGGTGCGCTGGCACTGAATCGTCAGCTGCCGGCGGCGTTGGCCGAGGCCCTGAGCGAAGTGGCATTCGAGGTGCGTCACCAGACCGGTCGCGGTCGGGTCGCAGAGGCGGAGCAGGCCTGGCAGGGCCTCAATGCAAAGGTTGAAATGAGCGAATTTATCGATGACATGGCCGCCGCCTTTGGCTGGGCAGATCTGGTGATCTGTCGTAGCGGCGCCTCAACCGTTAGTGAAATTGCTGCCGCTGGCGTTGCGGCGGTGTTCATTCCGCTGCCAACGGCTGTAGATGATCACCAGACCCACAATGCCCGCTGGTTGGCGGATCAGGAGGCTGCACTGCTGTTGCCACAAAGCAGCCTTAGCGCCGACGGCCTCCGTGCCAGGCTGGCATCTCTGCGTGATCGAACGGCACTGTTGCAGATCGCCGAGCGTGCCCGTGCCTGCGCCATGCCGCGCAGCGCCTACATCGTTGCGGACATCTGCCAGGAGGTGGCCGATGGCTGAGCCGATGGTTCATATCGTTCCGGAGATGCGTCGTATCCGCCGTATTCATTTTGTTGGTATCGGTGGCGTCGGCATGTGCGGTATTGCAGAGGTGTTGTGCAATCAGGGCTACGATATCAGCGGATCGGATCTGCGCGAATCGCCGGTGGTTGAGCGTCTGCGTGCTCTTGGTGTTCGGGTGGAGATCGGTCACCGTGGCGAGAATATCGGTGATGCCGATGTGGTAGTGACATCTTCCGCCGTGGATGAAACAAATCTTGAAGTGATGGAAGCCAAGCAGAAGCGCATCCCCTTAGTGCCGCGCGCGCAGATGCTGGCCGAGTTGATGCGCTTCCGCCACGGCATTGCCGTGGCCGGTACACACGGCAAGACCACCACGACATCGATGATTGCCTCCGTTCTTGCCGAGGCAAAGCTGGACCCTACCTTTGTGATTGGCGGTCGTTTGACCAGTGCCGGCACAAATGCCCGGCTCGGCCAGAGTCGCTATCTTGTTGCAGAGGCGGATGAGTCGGACGCCTCTTTCCTGCACCTGCAGCCAATGGTTGCAGTGGTGACTAATATTGATGCCGATCACATGCATACCTATGGCGGTGATTTTGCCCGTCTGGAAAATACCTTTATCGAGTTCCTGCAGAATCTGCCGTTCTATGGTTTGGCTGTGATGTGTATTGATGATCCGGTGGTGCGGCGGCTGCTGCCACGGATCAATCGGCAGATGATCAGTTATGGCTTCAGTGATGATGCCGATGTGCGCGCGGAGCACGTAACCCAGCACGGCATGACAACATCTTTTGATGTAGTCCGTGAAGGGCATCCTTCGATACACGTTAATCTGAACATGCCGGGGCGCCACAATGTTCTGAATGCGCTGGCAGCCATTGCCGTAGCGACCGACGAAGAAGTGCCGGACGAGGCCATTGTTGCTGGTCTGAATGGATTCACCGGTGTGGGTCGACGCTTTGATGTACTGGGTGAGTATCGCGCCACCGAAGGTAGTGCAACGTTAGTCGATGACTACGGCCACCACCCCCGCGAAGTGGATGTAACCATCAAGGCAGTGCGTGATGGTTGGCCCGGCCGCCGTTTGGTGATGATGTTTCAGCCGCATCGCTACACCCGGACCCGCGATCTTTATGAAGATTTTGTCGATGTGCTGTCGAAAGTCGATGTGCTGCTGATGCTGGAAGTGTATGGCGCCGGAGAAGAGCCAATCCCCGCCGCTGATTCGCGAGCTCTTTGCCACAGCCTGCGCCAGCGCGGTCAGGTTGAGCCGATCTATGTGGATGATGCGGCGAAATTGCCAGAGTTGCTCAGCAAGGTGCTGCGCGATGGCGATCTGTTTATCACTCAGGGTGCCGGCAACGTTTCCGCCATCGCCCGCCAGTTAATGAAGGAGGGTGGTCGTGACTGATGCCCTGACCAGACTGAAAAGCCGGCTGACTGCCATCGGCAGTGTCGCGGTGCTGTGCGGAGGAAAGTCTGCGGAGCGCGAAATTTCGCTGCGCAGCGGCGGGGAAGTGCATGCGGCAATGATGGCATTAGGTGTCAATGCCGTAAGGATTGATCCGGCCGATCGCGATGTTGATGTACTGAAAAGCTTTGATGCCTGCTTTATTGCCCTGCATGGCCGCGGAGGAGAAGACGGTGTTATTCAGGGAGTGCTGGAGCATTTGGGCGTGCCCTATACCGGCAGCGGAGTAATGGCTTCGGCAATTGGCATGAGCAAGATCGCCACCAAGCTGCTGTGGGCCGGCGCCGGGCTGCCGACCCCTGATTTCTACCTCGCTGGCGTTGCCGAGAAAGACCTGGGCTTTCCGTTGATGGTCAAGCCGGCCCATGAGGGCTCTTCCATCGGTATGCGCAAGGTCGATACCGAGGCACAGCTGGCAGATGCAGTTGCCGAGGCGGCTCGCTTCGATCATGAAATTCTGGTGGAGCGCTGGATCCAGGGTGCCGAGTTTACTGTGGCGATTCTTGGCGATGAGGCATTGCCACCAATTCGACTGGAGACTCCGAACAGCTTCTACGACTACGAGGCCAAGTATCAGGCCAACAGTACTCGCTACATCTGCCCGTGTGGGCTTGGCGACGACAAGGAAGCAGAGTTGAAGCAGCTGGCCAAGAAGGCTTTTCAGGTTGTTGGCTGCAGCGGCTGGGGCCGCGTCGACGTGATGCAGGATCAGCAAGGCAATTTCTATCTGCTGGAGGTCAACACGGTGCCGGGGATGACAGATCATTCTCTGGTGCCGATGGCCGCGCGTGCCAGCGGGCGCAGCTTTGAACAGCTGGTAGGTGAAATTCTGCTCGACGGCTGGGAGCAACGTAGATGATGCGGAAAACGGTGAAGCTGCGTGGTGCCCGAGTGCTGCCGGTGAAGCCGGAGCGCAAGCCCTTGGCTGAGCGCCTTTCGGCAGCGATGCCGATGCTGCTGGGTGGTTTGGCGTTGCTGACCCTGATCGGCGTGGTGATCTATCTGCCCGGCACCCTTGATCAGTATCCGATTCGCAGCGTTGCTGTCGATGGTGTGAAAGACGAGAGACGCCAGGCTGAAGTACGGATGGCACTGTCGGGCCTGGTGGCGGACGAAAACTTCTTCAGCGTGCCGCTGACAGAAGTATTTCACACCGCTCGTTCGCTGGAATGGGTTGCCGATGTGCAGGTACGACGTAGTTGGCCGGATCGATTGGTACTGTTGATCGAGGAGCGCGTGCCAGTGGCCGTGTGGAATGATGACTTTCTGGTTTCGACCGCTGGCGAATCTTTCCGGGCATTGAAGCAGTACAGCGTCGATGGGTTGCCGCGATTGCATGGGCCGCAGGAAAGACTGGCAGCGGTGATGGATTACTACCACAGCATGAGCAAGGTGTTGACGCCAGTGGGTTTGCAGATTCGGCGTCTGGATGTGGATGCAAGGCTGACTGCCAGATTGCAGCTGGATAACGACATCATGCTGGTAGTGGATCGTCACCAGTACGCACGCAAGCTGCGCCGTTTTGTGCGCATGTATGACGGGGTGCTGTCTGCGGATGAACGCGGATTGGCACGAGTGGATCTGCGATACGCGGATGGCATGGCGGTGCAGTGGCGGCAATCGTCACCGTCGACGGAAAAG
This sequence comes from Alcanivoracaceae bacterium, assembly GCA_041592575.1. Lineage (GTDB taxonomy): Bacteria > Pseudomonadota > Gammaproteobacteria > Pseudomonadales > Alcanivoracaceae > PGZG01. The sequence goes on along the minus strand of JBFHPX010000101.1, from coordinate 1,948 downwards.
AGAGTGTAATTCCATGGCTACCTCGGGCGGCGAAAAAATGTATGTAGGTCTCGATGTCGGCACATCCAAGGTGGTGGCGATCGTCGGCCAGGTCGGACCAGATGGATCGATGGAGATTGTCGGCATTGGCACGCATCCGTCTCGCGGTATGCGCAAGGGCGTGGTGGTCGATATCGAGGCTACCGTGCGCTCAATTCAGCGTGCTGTTGAGGAAGCTGAGTTGATGGCTGGTTGCCAGGTGCATTCGGTCTATGCCGGCATTGCTGGCTCTCACGTCCGCAGCCTGAACTCCCACGGGATGGTGGCGATTCGAGAGCGCGAGGTGGCGCAGGCGGACATCGATCGGGTTCTTGATGCGGCTCAGGCGGTGGTGATTCCGGCGGATCAGAAAGTGCTGCATGTGCTGCCACAGGAATACATTGTTGATACTCAGGAAGGCGTGCGCGAGCCAATCGGCATGAGTGGCGTGCGTCTGGAGGCACGAGTGCATCTGGTGTCCTGTGCAGTCAACGCCGCCCAGAATATCGAGAAGTGCGTGCGTCGCTGCGGTCTGGAAGTGGAGGACATCATTCTGGAACAGGTTGCCTCCAGTTACGCGGTGCTGACGGATGATGAGCGAGAGCTCGGTGTCTGCATGGTGGATATCGGCGGCGGCACCACTGATATTGCGATCTTCACCGATGGCGCCATTCGGCACACCGCAAATATTCCGATTGCCGGCGACCAGGTCACCAATGACATCGCCATGGCGCTGCGCACGCCAAAGCAGCACGCCGATGAGTTGAAGATCCGTTATGCCTGTGCACTGACGCAGTTGGCGGGTGTCGATGAAACCATCAAGGTGCCGAGTGTCGGAGATCGTCCTCCGCGCACATTGTCACGGCAGAATCTGGCCGAAGTTGTCGAGCCGCGATATGACGAACTTTTTACCTTGGTGCAGGCGGAGATTCGTCGCTCCGGTTTGGAAGAGATGATTCCGGGCGGCATTGTCCTTACCGGTGGCGCGTCAAAGATTGAAGGAGCAGTGGATCTTGCGGAGGAGATTTTCCATATGCCGGTGCGACTCGGCCAGCCGCAGGGTATCAGCGGCCTGACTGACGTGGTGCGTAATCCGGTTTATTCCACCGCAGTGGGCTTGCTGCTTTACGCACATAAGCATGAACAGGAACAACGCGCCGCGCGCGGCAGTGGCGGTGCGGTGGACTGGATTGAGCGTCTCAAGCGCTTTTTCCAGGGCAACTTCTGATGGCGGCGCAACAGCGACGTGATCGGGCAAGAGCAAGGGTCGAAAACAGGGAAATAACCGGGAGAAAGTCATGACAATGCATTTCAAACTCGAAGATGGCGTGCCGCATGGCGCTGTGATCAAAGTAGTGGGGGTCGGTGGCGGCGGCGGTAATGCGGTCGAGCACATGGTGCGTTCGAATGTGGATGGCGTCGAGTTCATCTGCGCCAACACTGATGCTCAGGCGTTGCGTAATGCCTCCACGCGCACCGTGCTGCAGCTTGGCGGTCAGGTCACCAAGGGTCTGGGTGCCGGTGCCAATCCGGAAGTTGGCCGCCAGTCAGCGATTGAAGATCGCGAACGCATCGCGGAATTGCTGCAGGGTGCCGACATGGTGTTTGTCACCGCAGGTATGGGCGGTGGTACCGGTACCGGCGCGGCGCCAATCGTGGCCGAAGTCGCCAAGGATCTCGGCATTCTGACCGTGGCGGTGGTCACCAAACCGTTCCCGTTCGAAGGCCGCAAGCGGATGCAGGTGGCCGAGGCCGGCATCGCTGCGCTGCGCGAGCATGTCGATTCGCTGATCACCATTCCCAACGAAAAGCTGCAGGCAGTTCTTGGTGGCGGCACCACGCTGCTGGATGCCTTCAAGGCGGCCAACGATGTGCTGCTCGGTGCGGTGAAGGGCATCTCTGATCTGATTACCAAGGGCGGCATTATCAA
>JBFHPX010000100.1:0-8367 GCA_041592575.1 Alcanivoracaceae bacterium | reverse complement strand
CTTTTCTGCAGATGGGAAACCACGGTGTCTATGTCTGGTCTGCGTACGGTATTTCCGCGTTGCTGGTGACGGGTAATCTGTGGCTGGCATATCGCGGTGAAAAGAAAGTACGTGAAGAGCTGCGTCGTCTGGCCCTGCGTGAACAGTCCGGGCAGTAATTTCTGATGGGAGTCATGCGATGAATCCGGTTCGTAAGCAGCGTCTGCTGATTGTTCTGGGCCTGGTAGCTGGTCTGGGCGCGGCCGTGGGACTGGTGCTTTACGCCCTGACCCAGAACATCAATCTGTTTTACACGCCGCAGCAGGTGGTCAGTGGTGAGGCGCCGGAAGGCGCGCGGATGCGGGTCGGCGGGCTGGTGGTGGCGGGCTCGGTCCGGCGAGAGGCGGATGGCCTGGGTGTGCTGTTTGATCTGACTGACGGGCAGGGTACCTTTACCGTTCGCTATGAGGGCATCCTGCCAGACCTGTTCCGCGAGGGGCAGGGAATCGTCGCCAATGGCACGCTGGTCCGTCGTGACTACTTTGAAGCCGAGGAAGTGCTGGCCAAACACGATGAGGAATATATGCCACCGGAAGTGCAGCAGGCGCTGGAGAAAGCGGGTCATCCTGCCAGAGCAGACAAGAAGGATGGCGGAACAGCGCAGGGAATGGACCCGGCCTACTGACCCAGGGCCAGAGATTTCTGTCATGCCACCACTGGCAGGTTGACCATGCCAGCCGGTAAAGTGGTTCATCGGTCGCCACAGCCCACAAGGGAGCACAATGACGCACGTCGTTCTGGTCGTCGAAGACATCAAGGATTGGGCGGCTTACTACCCCGCCAGACATCTGATGACAGCGCAGGAGTATCTGGATAATGCCACCCAGTTCCCGCCGGGTCGGGTTCAGGTAATCAATCTCTGTCGCAGTTATCGCTATTTGAGCCCTGGTTACTACTGTTCGTTGCTGGCTGAAGCTCGCGGTCATCGGGTGCTTCCGTCCGTACGCACGGTAAATGATCTGTCCCGCAAGGCCCTTTACGGGCTGCATTTCGAATCCATGGATGCGGCCCTCGACAAGGCGATGAAAAAGCACAGCGAGGCCAAGGACCGGTTCTCCATCAAGCTCTATTTCGGTCAGACCGAGCATCAGGGAATTCATGAGCTGGCACGGCAGGTGTTTGACCAGTTGCCGGCACCGATTCTGCAGCTGGAGTTCCGTCGTCGAGACGACGAGTGGAGTATCGAATCTGTACGTTCAGTCAGCGTGCACCAACTCAAGGGCAAGGAAGAAGATGCTTTTGCCACGGCCATTGAGGCGTTCAATGCCCGGGTCTGGCGCAAACCCAGTGGTCGGCGCAAATATCGTTACGACCTCGCGGTTCTGGTTAACGAGAACGAGAAGTTCCCGCCGTCTGACCCGGTGGCGTTGAAGCGTTTTATCAAGGCCGGCGCCGGGCTTGGCATCAATGTCGAGCTGATCGGTCGCGAAGACTATCCGCGACTGGCCGAATACGACGCCTTGTTTATTCGCGAAACCACTGCGCTTGATCACCATACCTATCAGTTCGCCCGCAAGGCGGAGAAAGAGGGCATGGTGGTGATGGATGATCCGGGCTCGATCCTGCGTTGCACCAACAAGATCTATTTTGCCGAGCTGATGCAGGCTCACCGGGTGCCGGTGCCAAAGACCCGCTTTCTGTTCAAGGATGGCAAGATGGATGCCGCCGCGCTGGTCGAGGATATTGGCCTGCCGGTGGTGCTGAAAATTCCCGATGGTTCGTTCTCGCGAGGAATCAGCAAAGCCGATAGCGTTGAAAAACTTGAGGCAGCTCTGGTTGAGTATTTCAAGCAAAGTGCTGTGGTGTTGGCTCAGGAGTACATGTTCACTGACTATGACTGGCGCATTGGCGTGCTGAACAAAAAGCCGTTGTATGCCTGCCAGTATTTCATGAGCCGGGGGCATTGGCAGATTTACAACCACAAGGACGGCGGCAAAACGGAAACCGGCCGTTTCAAGACCATGGCGATACAGGAAGTGCCTGCCAAGGTGCTGCGCGTGGCGACCAAGGCTGCGAGGCTCATGGGTAATGGCCTGTATGGCGTTGATCTCAAGCAAAGCGGTGATCGTGTCGTCGTCGTCGAAGTGAATGACAACCCGAATGTTGATTCGGGGGTCGAAGACAAGTGGCTTGGCGAGGATCTTTATCGGCAGATCATGCTTGAGTTCTTGCGGCGTATGGAGGCGCGCAGGCTCGGATTGCCGGTGTAGGGAGCCCCGGGCAGATGTAAAACCCGTTTTGCATTTGCCCGAATCCGTTCTCCGTTCCTGAAATTTCCGTTCTGCCTTGCTAGACTCCGCGCATGGCAAATGTGGTGTTTTCTCTGGCGGCCCTGTTTCTCAGTCTCGCTCTGCTGATCAGCGGCAGTGCGATGCTGGGCACGCTGGTGTCCCTGCGAATGGAGCTGGAAGGGTATGCGGACATCAGCATTGGTCTGATTCTGGCGTGCTATTCGGTCGGTTTTGTCATGGGGGCCACCTGGGGTAGTGCGGTAATCCGCAGCGTTGGTCACATCCGGGCGTTTTCTACCTATGCCGCAATCGCCTGTGCCGCAGCGCTGCTGCACCCGATGCTGGTCTCCGAATATGCCTGGGCGGCCATGCGTCTGGCGATGGGGTTTTGTCTGGCCGGCCTGATGACAGTGACCGAAAGCTGGATCAATGACCGGGCGACTAATGATTCGCGAGGAAAGCTGCTCGGCCTGTACACCATCAACTTTTATATCGCTTCGGCACTCGGACAGTTGTTTGTCGGTGTCAGTGATCCGGCCGGCGCCATAGCATTCAGTGTGGTGGCGATCCTGATTGTGCTATCGCTGGTGCCGTTATCCCTGACCAAGGGGCTGGTGCCTATGGCGCCGTCACAGACCGCCGTGCTGCATATCAGCCAATTGCTGCGCAATGCCCCGGCGGGGGTCACCGGCGTGCTGGTTGCCGGTGTTGCTCTCGGCGCATTTATTTCGCTGGCGCCCCTGTATGCATTGCGTCAGGACATGAGTACAGCGTTGTTATCGCAGTACATGGGCTTCTCGGTAATCTGTGCCGTCATACTGCAGTGGCCGGCCGGCTGGTTTTCAGACCGTCTTGGCCGACTGCCGGTGCTTGCCGGGCTGCTTGCTTCCGGTGGCGTAGCGGCATTGCTGATGGCAATGTTCGGCGGTTTGTCCCTGACCCTGATGTTTCTGCTCAGCGGTCTTTTCTTCGCTGTTGCCACCAGCATGTACCCGGTCAGTGTGGCGCTGGCCAATGACCAGCTGCCAAATGATCAGTTAGTCGCGGCATGCGCCGGTCTGCTGCGGATCTACGGTGTCGGCACCATTGTCGGGCCATTGCTCGGCGCGTGGCTGATGGGTGTATTCGGCGCTTCAGCCCTGTTTGTTTTTATCGCTGCCTCTTTGCTTGCCGGCGCTTGGGCGGTGCATTACCGGTTCCGGGCAGAGGACACTGTGCCGCTGGCGGAACAGGGCGGTTATGCCCCGGTTGTGCCGGTTTCCTCGCCGGTCATTGTCGAGCTCGACCCACGTAATGAGGAGTTCGAGGTCCATCACAGCGGTGAGCCTGCTGACTGGGATATTGCCGATCATCTGGAGATGTTGATGCCTGAAGTGGAGGTGCCGGCGATGGAAACGGAAATGGCTGGCGAGCAGGCTGACGTCGAAGACGACAAACTGTTGGCGTCTCAACAGCCATCATCGGGAAAAGCAGAGTGATGGCTGTTGTCCCGGCCCGTTCAGGCGTAACTGCCGTCGAGATATTCGAGGATCGCCTTTGATTCGAACAGCTCAACGCCAGTGTTAGGGTCGATCAGATAGGGAACCGCAACCCGCCCGGCACGTTGGATCAGAATACGGCGATTGCGCTGGGTTGGTTGGTAGTCCGGTAGCAGTCGCTCGCGCACCGGAGGCATAAGCCAGTCTGCTGCGTTGTCTCGACCGACCTGGCGGACAATATGCGGCAACTCCAGCTCGGTCAGCCGTTCTCTCACCAGTCGCGCAAACGGGCTCGCCTCGAAGCTGAAGAGTTCCAGTGGTTCGTCAGTATCACGGCTGCTGGTTTCAGCCTGAACGCCACGGCCACGGCGCAATGCTGTGGCGGCAAAAGAAGCTGGAGTGCGAATGCCTTTGACGCGCCAGCGCTTTGGAGCCGGGCGATTGCCGTAGCTGGCATACAGGTAATCGACGATATCGGCAGACTCATACAGGGTCTGGTCGGTGTTGGGATCAAACAGGAACGGGAACTGCTGTTTGCCACCGAGACGCTCCACCAGTGGCCGGAAACGGACACCGTTCTTCGGGCATGGATAGATCATTACGTCGATATCGAGATCAGTAAGCGCTTCGCGTACTAGCCGGCAGAACGGGCAGCCTTCCATGTCATACAGCTCAAGCAGTTCTTCCGGCTGACGGTTGGCGCTGGTGATCTGGATGCCGCGACCCTGTTCGGCGACCGACGCAAGCAGGGATGTGGCAACTTCCAAAGTATGGTTCATGACGAACTCCCGGTAGATGGCGGCAAGGTAGAACCCCGCGCCTGTCAGGTCAACGGCTCCCGGGGACAGATGTTGCTGGGCAATCCGGTCAGCGCTTTGAGCATTCCTGTCATTGTCCCGGTTGTTGCAGTTCAGGCAGGCTAGCGCCTCCCCCGGCAGCCGCCGGTTTCTGCAAGCTATTGATTAAGGCGAGAGGAGTCGTCTCCATGACCGAAGCCTATATTTACGATGCGATTCGCACCCCGCGTGGCCGGGGCAAGAAAGATGGTTCCCTGCACACCGTCAAGCCGATTGATCTGGTGGTTGGCCTGATCCACGAAATCAAGGCCCGTTTCCCGAACATGGACCCGGCGCTGATTGATGATGTGGTGATGGGTATTGTCTCGCCGCTGGGTGACCAGGGCGGGGTGCTGCCGAAGATCGCCGCCCTCAAGGCTGGCCTGCCGGAAACCGTATCCGGTTTGCAGGTCAACCGTTTCTGCGCCTCCGGTCTGGAAGCCGTGAATCTGGCGACCCAGAAAGTGCGTTCCGGTATGGAAGATCTGGTGCTGGCTGGCGGCGTCGAAGTGATGAGCCGGGTGCCGATGGGCTCCGACGGTACGCCCTGGGCAATGGATCCGGAAACCAACTATGAAACCGGCTTTATCCCGCAGGGTATTGGTGCCGACCTGATCGCTACCATCGAAGGCTTCTCCCGTCGTGACGTGGATGAGTTTGCTGCCTCTTCGCAAAATCGTGCTGCTGCAGCCTGGGATAAGGGTTACTTCGCCAAGTCTGTGGTGCCGGTCAAAGACATGAACGGTCTGGTGGTACTGGATCGTGATGAGCACGTCCGCGCTGGCACCACTGCCGACACCCTCGCCGGTCTGAATCCGTCCTTCGCGATGATGGGCGAGATGGGCGGCTTCGATGCCGTGGCCCTGCAGAAATATCACTGGGTCGAGAAGATTGATCACGTCCACACCCCGGGTAACTCCTCCGGTATCGTTGACGGTGCCACCCTGGTGCTGATCGGTTCGAAAGAAATCGGTGCCAAGATCGGTGCCAAGCCGCGTGGTCGCATTGTTGCCACCGCTGTCAGCGGCGCAGACCCGACTATTATGCTCACCGGCCCGGCACCAGCGTCGTTCAAGGCACTGGCTAAAGCTGGCATGAAGGTCAGTGATATTGACCTGTTTGAAATCAACGAAGCTTTTGCCTCCGTGGCCATGCGCTACATGAAAGACATGGGCATCAGCCATGACATCACCAACGTCAATGGCGGCTCCATCGCCATGGGGCATCCGCTCGGCGCCACCGGCGCCATGATTGTCGGAACCGTGCTGGACGAGCTGGAGCGTCGTAACAAGCGCTTCGGCCTGTGCACCCTGTGCGTTGGCGCAGGCATGGGTATCGCCACCATCGTTGAGCGCCTCTGAGCGGCCACCGGACACGGAGAATTTTGAAATGACAGAATCAACCATTCGCTGGGAAAAAGACGCGGATAACATTGTCACCCTGATCCTGGATGACCCGCAGCAGTCCGCCAACACCATGAACGAGCGCTACACCCGCTCGATGAATGAGACGGTGGCGCGTCTGGAAAAAGAAAAAGCCGACATCGCCGGCGTTATCATCACCTCGGCCAAGAGCACCTTTTTTGCTGGCGGCGACCTGAAGGACCTGATCAAGGTCACCAAGGCGGATGCCGCGAAGATGGCGGAGGGCGGCCGCATTCTCAAGGGTGACCTGCGCAAGCTGGAAACTCTGGGAATTCCGGTGGTCGCTGCGCTGAACGGTACTGCGCTCGGTGGCGGTCTGGAAATCGCGCTGGCCTGTCATCGCCGTATCGCTCTGGACAACCCGAAGGCCCAGTTCGGTCTGCCGGAAGTGTCTCTGGGCCTGCTGCCGGGCGCTGGCGGTATCGTTCGCACCGTGCGCATGATGGGCGTGCAGAACGCGCTGATGAATGTGCTGCTGCAAGGTCAGCGCATGAAAGCTGACAAGGCCAAGCAGGTCGGCCTGATCGACGAAATCGCCGGCACTGCCGAAGAGATGATTGCCAAGGCAAAAGAGTGGATCAAGGCGAACCCGAAGAGCCAGCAGCCGTTCGACGTTAAAGGCTACAAGATTCCGGGTGGCACCCCGAGCGTGCCGGCATTCGCCATGAACCTGCCTGCGTTCCCGGCCAACCTGCGCAAGCAGATCAAGGGCGCCAATTACCCGGCGCCGAAGGCGATCATGTCCGCTGCGGTGGAAAGCACCCAGGTCGACGTGGACAACGCCTTCAAGATCGAAGAGCGCTACTTCATCAGTCTGGTGACCGGCCAGGTGGCGAAGAACATGACCACCGCGTTCTTCTTCAACCTGCAGGCGATTAACGCCGGTGCCAGCCGTCCGAAGGATGTGCCCAAGTACAAGGCCGAGAAAGTCGGCATCCTTGGTGCCGGCATGATGGGCGCGGGTGTTGCCTATGTGACCGCGCGCTCCGGTGCTGTGGCTGTATTGAAGGATGTGTCGGTAGAAAATGCCGAGAAGGGCAAGGACTACTCGCGCAAGCTGCTGGATAAGGAGGTCTCCCGCGGCAAAATGACCGCCGAGAAGAAAGAAGAAATTCTGTCTCGCATCATTGCTACGGCCGATCCGAAGGATTTTGACGGCGTCGACTTCGTCATCGAAGCGGTATTCGAGAACACCGAGCTCAAGCACAAGGTGTTTCAGGAAATAGAAGATATCGTCAAGCCGGATGCGGTGCTGGGTTCCAACACCTCGTCGCTGCCGATCACCAATCTGGCCGAAGGTGTGAAGCGCCGTCCCGACTTTATCGGCATTCACTTCTTCAGCCCGGTGGACAAGATGCCGCTGGTGGAAATCATCTGTGGCAAGGAAACCAGCCCGGAAGCGCTGGCGAAAACCTACGATTACGTGCAGCAGATCAAGAAGACCCCGATCGTCGTCAACGACGCCCGCGGCTTCTTCACCACCCGCGTGATCGGCACCTTCGCCAACGAAGGCATCACCATGCTCGGTGAGGGCCTCAATGCCCAGTCCATCGAGCAGGCTGCGATGCAGGCCGGTTACCCGGTTGGCACCCTGAACCTGATCGACGAGATCAACATGGCTACGGCGCTGCGGATCGGCAAGGCTGCCCGTGATGATGCACGTCGCGAGGGCAAGCCGGAGATGCCGGAGCACCCGGCCGAGAAGGTAATGAAGAAGATGGTTGAGGAGCTGGACCGTCCGGGCAAGGCCCAGGGCAAGGGCTTCTATGACTATCCGCAGGGTGGCAAGAAAACCCTGTGGCCGGGCCTGAAAGAGGCCTTTGGCGGCGACAAGCAGATTCCCTTCGAGGACATGAAGGAGCGCCTGATGTTTGTTGAGGCCATTGAGGCGGTGAAGTGCTTCGAGGAAGGCGTAATCGAGTCGGTGGCGGATGCCAATATCGGTTCGATCTTCGGGATCGGCTTCCCGGCCTGGACTGGTGGTGTGATTCAGTTCATCAACCAGTACGAGGGTGGCCTGGCCGGCTTCGTCAAGCGTGCCAATGAACTGCAGGCCAAGTACGGCGATCGTTTTGCTGTACCGAAGCTGCTCGCTGACAAGGCTGCCAAGGGCGAGTTTTTCGCCTGATTTGGTAGTGCCTTGTGGCAAACAAAAAGGCCGGGAGCGAAAGCACCCGGCCTTTTTTTGGATCGTGACGGGCGGTCAGGGTGTGGCAGTGAACCTCTGGACCAGATCACAAACCTCGCACCTGCTACTCGCCCTGCATACAGGTTCGTATGCAGCCTGGCTTGCGCGAGATACGTTGTTTGCAATGTTATGGAGTCGTCAGAAAACAGCAAATGCGAGGTTGACGTAATG
>JBFHPX010000099.1:0-8402 GCA_041592575.1 Alcanivoracaceae bacterium | reverse complement strand
GTTGGTCAAGCCGGGCCTCGTGCCGAACCAGCTCATCGCCACTGGCTCGCAAAACCGGCAATAGCGCCCGACCCGCCGGCAGCCGGCGCACCGGTTCCGCCGTGGCCACCCCGGAACTGCCCTCGCCGTCCAGCGACAATCCAACCTGCCCCCCGGTCATGGCCAGATAGACCTCGGCCAGCAGCCGGGCATCAAGCAACGCACCGTGCAACTCACGATTGGAGTTATCAATCCCGAAACGCCGGCACAAGGCATCGAGGCTTATCCGCTGCCCCGGGTACATCTGCCGAGCCATCACCAGAGTGTCGAGCACCCGACAGCGCTCGGTGATATTAACAACCGGCTCACCAAGCAGCTTGAGCTCATGGTTAATAAAGCCGATATCGAACGGCGCGTTGTGAATCACCAGCTCGGCACCATCGACGAACTGGACAAAATCCTCAGCAACAGACGCAAACAGGGGTTTGTCCGCCAGAAACTCTGATGTCAGGCCATGCACGTCGAGCGCCGCCTGGTCACTTTCCCGTTGCGGGTTAAGGTAATAATGCAGTACCCGTCCGGTACAACGTCGATCGATAATCTCGACGCAGCCGATCTCGATAATACGGTGCCCCTCACTGGTCTCAAGGCCAGTGGTTTCCGTATCCAGGACAATCTGCCTCATCGCGCTGACCCCGCACTGCCCGCTTTCAGACTATCGATGCCACGATTGGCCAGCTGGTCCGCCCGCTCATTTTCATCATGGCCACTGTGGCCTTTTACCCAGTGCCAGCGCACCGTATGCCGTGCCGCTGCCTGCTCAAGTTGCAGCCACAAATCAGCATTTTTCACCGGCTTTCTGTCTGAAGTCTTCCAGTTTCGCGCCTTCCAGGCCGGCAACCACTCGCTGATACCCTTGCGGACATATTCCGAGTCGGTGGTCAGGTCCACATGGCAGGGTTCACGCAGGGTTTCCAGCGCACGGATGGCCGCCATCAACTCCATCCGGTTGTTGGTGGTATCGGGCTCGCCACCGAACAACTCCCGCTCATGGTCGCCATAGCGCAGCAATGCCCCCCATCCCCCGGGACCAGGATTCCCTCGGCATGCGCCGTCAGTGAAAATTTCAATTCGCTTCAATGCTCGGATCCTTCCTGGTCAGACCTGATACGCCGCTGCCAGTGCGCCAGCGGCACCGGAATCACCTGAGGGCTGCGCTCCGGCAGGGCAAACCGTGGACGCAGGGGGCGAATCATCGCCGCACGCTTGCGGGCAACGAGAATATAGAAGGCACCGCGTCGAGGCCAGAAGCGCTCACCAATACGCGAGATCAGCGAGAAGCGTCGACGCCCGGACTCTGCCAGTGGCAATACATAGTGGGCGCTTTCATAGCCCTCCAGCTCAAGCCCGAGCACACCGAGCCAGTCATGCACGCGCTGAGCTGGCAGAAAGCGCGCCAGCCAGGGCAGCTTGCCGGTGCCCAACCGGAACAACCGGGCAAGCCCCCAGAGACTGAACGGATTGAAACCGACCACCACCAGAGTGCCACCCGGGATCAGACTGCGAGTGGTTTCCCGCAGCACCTCATGAGGATTCGCCTCGAAGTCGAGGCTGTGGTGGAGCAGCACAAGGTCAAGGCTGTGGTTGGCAAACGGCAGATTGGCCGGGTCGGCATGCAGGCTGGATCCCTCGTCGCCAGGACAGCAAAGGTAATGGCGCCTGCGAATCCTTGTGGCATCCAGCAGTCGCGCCGTTCGGCCAACACTGCATTGCAGCGCATGGTAGCCGACCGAGCGAACCAGAATGTCGTCAAGCAGGGCTCGCTGCTCAACCAGCATGGCCTGACCAGCCTCGCCGGCCAGCCATTCTGCAAAAGCAAGATCAGTATCCGGAGGCGGACGCCGGAACGGCGAACGCAGCAGACGTGGCAGGTCCATAGAGTTTGCGCAGCCCGTGGCCAGTGTTAAGGTGAAGTCTATCAAGGCTTCGACATCTGTTCTGCCCCCTATGCTGCATCTTCACCCGGTTCCTGCGTTTCAAGACAACTACATATGGCTACTCCAGGACGGTAGTGGTCGCTGTCTGGTCATCGATCCCGGCGACGCGGCCCCGGTCATTGACGCCCTTGAGCATCTTGACCTGACGCCGACTGCGATTCTCATCACCCATCATCACCCCGACCATATCGCTGGTATTGCACCCCTGCTGGCACGCTGGTCAATACCGGTGTACGGGCCGGCCCATGAGAATATCCCCGGCTGCAGCCACCTGCTGCGCGACGGCGACCAGATACACTTTGACGCCCCCGGGGTGACGCTGGATGTACTGGAGGTGCCCGGGCACACACTGGGCCATATCGCCTACTACATAGCGCAGGCGGAACCGCCAGTCTTGCTTTGCGGAGATACCCTGTTCAGCGGCGGCTGCGGCAGACTTTTCGAAGGAACCGCTGCGCAACTGCAACACTCTCTGGACCGCTACGCCGGGATGCCCGGTAACACCCTGCTGTGCTGTACCCACGAGTACACCGAAGCCAACCTTCGCTTTGCCCAGTCACTGTTGCCGCAGGATCCGGCCATTGCCCGTCGTATGGCTGAGGTTCGGGCACTGCGAGCGCAAGGCCTCCCCTCTTTGCCATCGACACTGGCCGAAGAACGACACAGCAATGTGTTCCTGCGCTGCGAGGACCCTGCCGTTATCAAGGCAATTGCCAGTGATGCCGAGGAACCTGTTGACCGGCTTTCGGTCTTCACAGCATTGCGGGCGCGGAAAGACCGTTTCTGATACCTTTCCCTTCTCCGACATATGTGACCCCGGTGCCACCGTGCCGGACTATTTGACTGACTTGATGGCCACTCTGTTGTTATGAAAAAAATTACCTTGTTGCTGGGCAGCGTCCTGCTTCTGAATGCCTGTGCCAGTCGCGGCCCGGCCGTTGCCGAACATGACCCGCTGGACGATTACGGCCCGATGCTGGCCGCCGCCGCTGAGGAAGGCAACATCACCCTGCTCTGTGGCGACTCCGGCGATCCGGAGCTGGCACCCGAATCGCTGCCGGTAGCCGGCAATGACCTGTGGGAACGCCTGCGCAGCGGATTCGCCATGGATCTGGAGCGCGACGATCCGCGCATTACCGCCGAACGTAACTGGCTGATCCGGCACCCGCAGTATATTGAGCGGGTCACCACCCGCGCCCAGCGCTACCTTTATCACATCGTCGAGCGCGCCGAGGCCAAGCAGGTCCCCCTCGAACTTGCGCTTTTACCAATCGTCGAGAGCGCGTTTGATCCTTTTGCCTATTCACACGGCCGCGCGTCCGGCCCCTGGCAATTCATTCCCTCCACCGGCCGTGCATTCGGACTGACGCAAAATTACTGGTATGACGGTCGCCGCGATATTCTCGCTTCCACCGATGCCGCACTGGACTATCTGACCCGCCTCGCCAATCGCTTCAATGGCGACTGGGAGCTCGCTTTGGCCTCCTACAATGCTGGCGGTGGCACGGTTTCAAAAGCCATTAGCAAAAACAGATTGCGCAAGCGCGCCACTGACTACTGGAGCCTTGAGCTGCCGCGGGAGACTCGTGCCTATGTGCCGAAGCTGATCGCCATCAGCCAGATTGTTCGCGACCCGCAACGCTACGGACTGAAGCTGGAACCGATAGCCAATCAGCCCTATTTCAGCGTGGTCGACACCGGCGGACAAATTGATCTGCAATTGGCGGCCGACATGGCAGAGGTCGACATCAATGAACTCTATTACCTGAACGCCGGTTACAGCCGCTGGAGCACGCCTCCTTCCGGCCCCCATCGCCTGCTGGTGCCGGCATCACGGGCTGAAGCCCTGAGTCTGGCGCTGGCCGACCTGCCGGCGGAGCAGCGACTGCGCTGGCAGCAGTACACCATTACCGCTGGCGACACGCTCAGCAGAATAGCCAAGCGCTTCAACACCACCATTGATGCATTGAAGGCAACCAACAATTTACACGGCAATGTCATTGTCGCCGGCCGCACCCTGGTGATACCGCAGCCCGGTGCCAGTACTGACAGTTACAAGCTCAGTGCAGATAATCGCCTGCAAGCGAAACAGAATCAGGGTCCATCCGGTGGCACCCGGATTGATTACAAGGTACGTAGCGGTGATAGCCTCTGGTCCATCGCCCGCAAGCACGATGTCGGGGTACGGGATCTGGCGAAATGGAACGGCATGGCTCCGGGCGACACGCTCGGCATTGGCAGGACGCTGGTGATCTGGAGCGAAACGGGCGCCAGCGCAGCCATTCCCCAGGCAGCGGATCGTCCGGAAATGATTCGCAAGGTGAATTACGCGGTACGTCGCGGTGACTCGCTGCACCGCATCGCCAATCGCTTCAACCTTTCCGTCAATCAGATTGCCAGCTGGAACAACCTCAACACCAGCCGCTACCTGCGTCCGGGACAGCGGCTACAGCTGTATGTGGATGTACGCCATGCACCGTAACCGCATTGCCCGCTATTTGACGTGGCTGGCATTACTCGGCGCCGCGACGCTCTCCGCCGAGCCACAACACGGCTACCACCCCTACGGGATACTCAAGTATCCGGCGAACTTCAGTCACTTTGACTACGTCAATCCCGATGCGCCCAAGGGCGGCACCCTGACGCTGCTCGGTGTTGGGGATTTTGACAGCATCAACCCTTACATCCTGTCAGGCCGCAGCCCGGCTAATTCTCCCGGCGTTTATGTGTTCGGCTTTCTGGAAATGACCGACACCCTGATGATGGGTAGCGAATCACATAACGGGGTCGGCGATGAGGCGGGTTCCGCCTATGGGCTAATCGCCAGAACCATCGACTGTAACGAGGCGCTGGATCACTGCACATTCCAGCTCCGGCCGGAGGCAAGGTTTCAGGATGGTCGCGCCATCACTGCAGAAGACGTGGCATTCTCATTTACCCTGCTGCGCGAGCAAGGCCATCCGCGCTATGCGCTGCGTTACCAGCAAATTGATCATGTCAGCGTAATCGACAGGCATCAGGTGCGCTTTCACTTCAGCGGTGAGCATCGGCGCATGCTGCCATTGATTGCCGGCCAACTACCGGTGCTTCCGAAACACTATTGGCAGGACCGGGATTTCAGCCGCAGCTCCCTGGATGTTCCTGTGATCAGTGGCCCCTACAGGGTTGCAAAGCTGCAACCGGGCAAGCAGATGGTGCTGCAACGCGACCCGGAGTACTGGGGACGCGACCTGCCCGTCAATCGTGGTCGCTATAATTTTGACACTGTGGTGATCGATTTCTATCGCGATGCTCAGGTCGCGTTCGAAGCATTCAAGACCGGCGGCTATGACGTTCATCTTGATTACATCGCCAAGCACTGGGCAACCGCCTACGACTTCCCCGCTGTCCGCGATGGCCGGATCAAGCGTGAGGAAATTGCCCACCGCATCGCCCAGGGAACCCAGGCGTTTTTTTTCAACCAGCGCCGGGCACCGTTCGACAACCCTGACCTGCGACAGGCGCTTGGCATGTTGTTCGATTACGAATGGACCAATCGCACCATTTTCAACGGCGCCTACCAGCGGCAGCTGAGCTGGTTCCCCAACAGTGACCACAGCGCCTCCGGCATCCCTGAGGGTAAGGAGCTGGCCCTGTTACAACCGTTCCGCGATCAACTGCCAGCCGAGCTTTTTAGTCAGCCTTTCAGACTCCCGGTCAGCGATGGTTCTGGCCGCGACCGGCGCCTGATGAGTCAGGCCATGGCACTTTTCAAGCAGGCCGGTTATGTCGTCCGCGACCGGAAGCTGGTCCATGGCGATAGCGGCCAACCTCTGAAAATGGAAATTCTCAACTATCACAGTCCTGGCATGGTTCGCGTTATCGAACCCTGGTTACGCAATCTCCAGGCGCTCGGTATCGAAGCCAGCTTCCGCTCGGTGGATCCAGCCAGCTTCAAGGAGCGGCTCGACAAATTTGATTTTGATGTCACCCTGTTCGTATTGCCGCAGAATACCTTCCCTGGCGTCGAACTGATCGAGTACCTGCACTCTGACAGCGCCAACCTGAGCGGCGGCCGAAACTATGCCGGCATTCAGGACCCGGTAGTCGACGCCCTGATCAGCAAAGTACTATCCGCCGGCAGTCTGGAAGATTACCGGGCGGCACTAAGAGCACTGGACAGGGTTCTGCTGTGGCGGCATTACACCATTCCGCACTGGTACCTTGGTCGTCACAGACTGGCCTGGTGGGATCATTTTCAGAGACCGAATGTACCAACACCCTATATCCTCGGCACAGAAACCTGGTGGCAGGCGAAGAGCCCGGGCAAGCCGGCTGAATCCACCAAACAATGACAACAGGGAGTTCAGATGCTGAAATCGTTGCTGCTTGCACCGCTTTTGCTGATCGCCGTTACCACCGCTCAGGCATCATCCGCCCGCCACGCCATTGCCATGCATGGCACACCGAAGTACGACGCCAGCTTCCGCCACTTTGACTACGTCAATCCGGATGCACCTAAAGGGGGAACCCTGCGCCGCCATGTTATTGGCACTTTTGACAGCTTCAATCCGTACATCCCCAAGGGAAATGCAGCTGCAGGCACCGGATACCTGTACGACACCCTGACGACCGCAAGTCAGGATGAACCCTTCACCCAGTACGGCCTGCTGGCCCGCTCGATCGAGCTGGCTGATGATCGCAGTCACGTGACCTACCGGTTGCGAGCCGAGGCACGCTTCGCCGATGGCAAAGCTGTCACCGCGGAAGATGTAGCATTCTCGTTTGAGCTGCTGACCACCAAAGGCTCTCCTGGCTACGCTTATTACTACGCCGATGTAGAAAAGGCCGAGGCCATTGATCGTCTCACGGTGCGATTCCATTTCCGCAGCACGGAGAACAAGGAGCTGCCACTGATCGTCGGCCAGTTACCAGTTTTACCGAAGCATTACTGGCAGGACCGCGAGTTCGGAAAGCCGAGTCTGGACAAGCCGCTCGGCAGCGGTCCCTATCAGATTGAGAGCGTACAGCCCGGACGCCGGGTTGTTTATCAGCGTCGAGATGATTACTGGGGAAAGGACCTTCCGGTCAATCTTGGACAATACAATTTTGACCAGCTCAGCTTTGAGTACTTTCTCGACGAAACCGTATCGCTGGAGGCATTCAAGGGCGGCGCCTATGACTGGCGCCTCGAAAACAGTGCCAAAGACTGGGCCACGGGCTATGCCAGCCCGGCGCTGACAAAGAAGGAAATCATTCTGGAAGAAATTCGTCACCAGCTGCCAGTGGGGATGCAGGCCTTTGTCATGAATCAGCGTCGCGCGCTGTTCCAGAACCGCTCGCTGCGTGAGGCCATCGGTCTGGCTCTGGATTTTGAGTGGTCAAACCAGAATCTATTTCAGAGCCAGTACGTGCGCACACGAAGTTTTTTCCAGAACTCGGAGATGGCGGCCACTGGCCTTCCCTCTGCTGCAGAGTTGAAGATACTTGAACCGTTCCGCAAGCAGCTTCCGAAGGAAGTGTTCAGCCGCGAATATCAGCCGCCGAAAACCGATGGCTCCGGTCGCCCGCGCGAGAATCTTCAGCGCGCCCAGCAACTGCTGCGCGATGCTGGCTACACCCTCAAGCAGAACCAGCTATTTACTGCCAAAGGCGAACCGGTCAAGTTTGAAATACTGCTCAACAGCCCGGCATTCGAACGGATTGCCTTGCCCTTCTCTCGCAACCTGAAAGCCCTTGGAATAGATGCAAGCGTCCGCCGTATCGACCCGAACCAGTATGTCGAGCGTGTTCGAAAATTCGACTATGACGTTATCATCGGCGCTTTCCCGCAGTCCCTTTCTCCTGGCAATGAACAACGTGATTTCTGGCACTCCACGGCGGCCGACACCCCGGACTCCCGGAACCTGATTGGCCTGCGCGACCCAGTTGTCGATGCGCTGGTCGAACTGATCATCAATGCGCCGACGAGAGAGGATCTGGTTATCCGTTGCCGGGCGCTGGACAGGGTCCTGCAGTGGGGCCACCATGTGGTGCCTAACTGGCATATTGACCGATTCCGTGTCGCCTATCGCCACACGCTCGCACACCCCAAGGTTACCCCACCCTACGGTCTGCCCCTTGACGCCTGGTGGCAGAAACCCTGATGAGCTGGTACATCCTCCGCCGCCTTGCACTGATAGTACCGACCCTGTTCGGCATACTGGTGCTGAACTTTGTGATCGTTCAGGCTGCCCCCGGCGGGCCGGTGGAACGAATGGTGGCAGAACTGAAAGGGATGCAGGCTTCGGCCACCGGCCAGTTCGCCGGCACTAGCGCCGACATGTTACAGAGCAATAGCGGCAGCAGTGAGTATCGCGGCTCTCAGGGCCTGCCTCCGGAGTTGATCGCCCGCATTGAGGCACTATACGGGTTTGACAAGCCACCGCTGGAACGCTTCTGGCTGAT
>JBFHPX010000098.1:0-8417 GCA_041592575.1 Alcanivoracaceae bacterium | reverse complement strand
GCTGCTGCTGCGTGCGAACACGCTGTCCGCACCGGTCGAGTCGCTGCGTTATCGTCTGTGCGGTTACTCACTGGCCGCTAATCAGGATACTCCGGATGCCTGGTTGAGCTACCAGGTCGATAGCGGCAGCGTCGCTCCCGGCGCACTGCTGCGGGCCGATCCGGTTCACCTGCGTGCCGATCAACAGCATCTGCGCTTGTTCGACAGCGAACTGCTGAAGATCGACGCCACTGAGGCACAGGGGCTGGTTGCGGCCTTCAATCAGTTCTTTGCTGACGACGGACTGCGCCTGGAAGCACCAATCCCGCAGCGCTGGTATCTGCACCTGCCGGCGCCTGCCGATCTGCACACCACACCCTTGCTACAGGTCATCGGCCGGGATATCGATGCCTATCTGCCGGTAGGGCCGGACGCGCGCCGCTGGCAGCAACGGCTGAACGAGTTGCAGATGCTTTTCCACGATCACCCGGTCAATCATGCCCGCGAGGCACGCGGTCAGCCGCTGATCAACAGCATCTGGTTGTGGGGCGGTGGACGCCCCCTGGCGCCGGTGGCGCACGCCTGGCAGCGTATCTGGTCGCTCGACTCGACCCTGTCGGGACTGGCCCATCTCAACGCTATACGCTGCTCGCCGCCGCCGGACGATGCGGACAGCTGGCTGCGCGAGGTCGTCGGTGACCGGCATCTGCTGAGTCTGGACATGTTCCAGGCGCCTGTCAGCTATGGCGATCTGGACACCTGGCTGGCGCTGCTGGAACAGGCCGAGCAGCAGTGGTTCGCTCCGCTGTGGCAGTCCCTGCGCAGCGGTAGGCTGAAAGAGTTGCTGCTGCACCCCGGCGATGGCTTTGCCTATCATATGACACGCGGCGCGCAATGGCGTTTCTGGCGTAGACAGAACAAGGTCAAATAGACAGGATGACTGCGATGGAAAAACGTATTGTCCAGCGTGACTACAGCATTGATCCGGCGCAGCTGCCGGCCGACATGCCGGCGCTGTTGCGGCGCGTGTATGCGGCGCGCGGCGTCATCGATCCGCTGCAACTGGATGTCAGCGCGGAGCGCCTGCTGACGCCGGAGCGTCTGGGTGGATTGACGCGCGCACTGGATCTGCTGGAACAGGCGCTGGCCGATAATCAGCGTATTGTCGTGGTCGGTGACTTCGATGCCGACGGCGCCACCAGCAGCGCCTTGACGGTGCGCGCCCTGCGCATGCTGGGCTGTCACAAGGTCAGCTATCTGGTGCCGAACCGTTTTGACTTCGGTTATGGCCTGACGCCGGAAATTGTCGCAGTGGCCGCGCAGCAACGTCCCGATTTATTGATTACCGTAGACAGTGGCATCGCCTGTATAGCCGGTGTGGCGGCGGCACGCGCATTGGGGATGCGGGTGCTGGTTACCGATCATCATCTGCCTGGTGCGCGCCTGCCGGAGGCCGATGCCATCGTCAATCCCAATCTGTTCGGCGATACGTTCCCGAGCAAGAACCTGGCCGGTGTCGGTGTGGCCTTTTACGTGATGGCGGCCTTGCGCACGCGCCTGCGTGACAAAGGCTGGTTCAGGGCCAACGGCCTGGATGAACCCAATCTGGCGGAGTTGCTGGATCTGGTCGCGCTGGGCACGGTCGCCGATGTGGTGCCGCTGGATCACAACAACCGGGTATTGGTCGAACAAGGCTTGCGGCGTATCCGGGCCGGCCGCTGTGTGCCGGGTATCACCGCATTACTGCAGGCCGGCGGACGCAACCCGGCGCGTACCATCGCCAACGATCTGGGTTTTGCCGTGGGGCCGCGATTGAATGCGGCCGGGCGTCTGGAGGATATGTCGCTGGGCATTGAATGCCTGCTGGCCGATGACATGCCCATGGCAACGCATCTGGCGCGCCAGCTGGATCAGTTGAACAAGGAACGTCGCGAAATCGAGGCCGACATGCAGGCACAGGCGCTCGGCTCGCTGGAAAGTCTGGACCTGGAAGAGGGTGGGTTGAATACCGGTCTGTGCGTTTACGATTCCGATTGGCATCAGGGCGTGATCGGCATCCTCGCTTCGCGACTCAAAGATCGTTTTCACCGACCGGTGATAGCCTTTGCCGCGGCCGGCGATGGACTGATCAAAGGCTCGGCGCGATCCGTACAGGGCGTGCATATCCGCGACTGTCTGGAGGCGGTTGCGACCCAGCACCCGGGGCTGATCAAAAAATTCGGTGGCCATGCAATGGCGGCCGGCCTGACCCTCGCTGAACGGGATCTGTCGGTATTTCAGGCCATTTTCGACGCAGAAGTGAGCCGGCATCTGAGTACCGAAGACCTGCAAGGCGTGATCTACAGCGATGGCGAACTGGCCGCCGATGATTTCACGCTGGAGACGGCGGAGTTGCTGCGCAGTTCCGGACCCTGGGGGCAGCAATTTCCGGAACCGCTGTTCGATGGTGAATTCGAGGTGATTTCACAACGCATCGTCGGTGGCAAGCATCTGAAGCTGAATGTCAGGCATGCCGCCAACAGCGCCGCCATCGACGCCATGGCCTTCAATCAGGGCGCTGCCGGCGAGTTCACCGGCGCGCGCGTGCGCATGGCCTATCGATTGGATGTGAACGAATTCCGCGGACTGCGGCATCTGCAACTGGTAGTGGATTACCTCGAGCGGGTTCAGTAACAGGCAATAAAAAAGCCCCGCCAGGCGGGGCTTAGTGCTGTTGCTTATATTGGCTTAGTTACGGTGCGGTGCGCACAGTTTGCCATTGTTATAGTCGTCGAGTGTTTCGTGCTCGTCATCGCCGCCGTACCAGTTCTTCTGTTTGATGAACACGGGACCGTAGGTGTTGAGCCAGGCCGAGGCATCGGTGAGGGTCTGATCGATGCAGGAACTGTCGTTACCGGCGCATACATTCAGTTTCGCGGCACTCAGCTGCTTGGCCATCGATATGGTCTTATCACCTTTGACCGGGGCCTCCAGTATGTTCATCGCGAAGGCATTCGGATCCGTCCCGGAACCGGCAACGCTGACGTCGCAGTTTGCAGGCCAATCGGCCGGGTGATTTTTCCAGTAGCCGATGGTCGCGGTGCCCGGGGGCGGGTTGGTGACCGGTGGCTCGAGATGCACGCTTTCGCAAATGAGTTCGCCCGTAGAGGCATCCGCATCCGGTACCATATCGTCAGGCTGTGCATCATCGAAATGGGCAGAGAAGGTGAATGAGCCGAACGTGGTCGAGGTCGGGACATAACCGAGAACGGCTTGTTTTACCGTAGACATATTATTGATAGTCAGGCGGTAGGTATCGAGGATGCCGTCATTGTCGATGGCGTCGATCAGCTGCATGCTCAGATTCGCGCTGACATCGGCGCCGGAGGCCGAATCTGCATACAGCACATTGTCAAGGTAGGTGATATTCAGATTCGGTTCGCAGGGACCGCCCTGATAATCACAGATCATGCCGATGTACAGGACTTCCAGGGGGCCAACACCGACACCATCGGCGATGGTCGGATTGGAGCTGGCATCCGGATTGCCATCACCATCGGCATCACCGGGAACGCCATAGGGGATCATGTCGATCTGCAGCGTTTCACTGTCAAGCAGCGTGAACTCAACGCGGGACAGATCGTAGCCACTGTTGAAGGAGGTGATTTCCTGACCGTCGAGGATGTTATAGGTGTTGACTGCGTGCGCCGGGAGGGATACCAGGCCGAGACAAGTCGACATCAGGGCCAGACGGATATGTGAGCTAAGGCTGTGGACTTTCATTATTGTAGTGCCTCCGTATTGTTGTTATTTCGCCAGTCGGCGATTGCGTGCAGCAGCTACCAGACCCAGCAGGCCACTACCGAACAGCCACGCCGCCGCAGGAACGGGTACCACTTGCATCTGCAGGAGATGGCTATCTTCTGCTGCCGTAGAAGTGGAATTCGTATCCGCGGAACCGGCACTGAAGCGGATCAGCAAGTTCTGTTCGTTAATGTAAGGGATGGCACCGGTGGCGAGGAGTCCTGAGATGCTGAATTCAACACCGTTGTAGGCTTCGCTGACGCTGTAGTTGATCGTCAGACCCCACGGGTTGGCGATCGCGGATACGTTATCCGTGTCATTGTTCGCACCGGAGACGTTGAACAGCAGTAGTTGCGGGTCGGAGGTCGAGGTACCGTGATAAAGCTGGATGCTATATGTCTCATTGGCGTCGAAGGCGGTTTTGCTGTTGCTGCCAAAACCCGCATTCGCTATGCCTTCATTGATTGCAGACGAACCGGCCGGCAAAGAGTTGCCGACTGTGCCGAAGACATCGATGCCGAGGTAAAGCACATCCGCATAAAGGTCGAAATAGGCATAGACATTTTCGATGTCGAAACCGTTGTTGGATTCGGTTCCCTCGGTGCTGCCCAAGGGGTCTGCGCCATAGCCGTAATTGACGGTATTGGTGGTGCCAACCACGGCGATGAGATCGCTGAGATCTCCGTCCACAGTGATTGCGTGAGCTGAACTGGTACCGATAGAAAGAACGATTGCGCTAGCAATGCACGCAAACTTCCCTACTGCGCCTGGGTTGGCACTCGCCATGACTCTCTCCTCCTGCGGTTCTTGGATTTCTTTTATGTGTACAGTCATGTGACTGTCACGCTGAATACTGGCCGTGAACCTCAGCCGTATTCGTCGGATAAACGCATGCAAGAAATGACCCAGAAGTATTTATCTCAGGATAAACAATGGGCTGTAGACGGCTGTCTTGGTGAATGTAAGCTTAATGTAAGCTGACTCGACAATGTGGGGCGGTGGCCTATTAAGCGAATCTATCAGAAATATTCATCGATTACATGGATTTATAGCGGGATTTCGCTGAAGGGCTGGATTATCGCGAGTGTAAAGTTTTTCGAATGAACTGGGGCCTGCTGCGAAACGGAGATTAGTCCACCCATCGATACATTTCGATCTCCTGCGGCGCACAGGACGAGCAGCCCCCCCCGCAAGTCGTGCCGGACGGCAGTTTTTCGACCTTGCCTTTGTTCACCCAGTGTTCGAGCAGGGGACGCAGGGCATCCTGCTCCATGCCAAACCGCAGTGCCATGTCGCGTAGCGGGGCCTGGCCGCAGCTTTTCAGATAGTCACGCACCTCGGTCAGGATCATGCGCTGGCCTCATTCAGATGCTGCTTGCCGACCTGCTGCAGAATAAGCAACGCGAGTGCCAGCGCGGTCACGATACCGACCATCCAGGTGGCGGATGCGACCGGGTGTTGATCGAAGCGCGCAAACTGATAGAACAGCGTGGCGGCGGAGTAGGCCAGCCCCGTCGTCCAGGCAATGGTGAACAGCATCCAACGGGTGCCGGCCTCGCGGTAGATCGCAGCGGTCGCCGCGGCACAGGGCGCATAGAGCAGGATGAACAGCAGATAGGCAAACGCGCCCGCCTGGCCGTCGAAACGGGCATTCATGGCGCCGAATGTAGCGGTATCGACGGCTTGCGCCTCGGCAGCGAGGGCTTGATCAGCACTGCTGTCGAGCACATTCAGACCGAGCGGATCGCCGAGATTATTCAAGGCATCGCCAAGATTCACCGGGATGGTTTCCAGGGCTTCAGAAAAGGCCGTGCCAAGATCGAAAGCTGCATCATTATCAGTAGCGGCGGCGGGCTGGTCGATCTGCGAATAGATCGCATCCAGGGTGCCAACCACCACTTCCTTCGCCAGCAGCCCGGTGAAGATGCCGACGGTGGCCGGCCAGTTCTCTTCCTGGATGCCAATCGGGGCGAATAACGGAGTGATGCTGCGGCTTACCGACGAGAGCATGGATTTTTCACTGTCCTGATTGCCGAAACTGCCATCGGTGCCCCAGGAGTTTAGGAAGTTGATCACCACCACCATCAGAATGATGATCTTGCCGGCATCGCCGAGAAAACCTTTCAGCCGCGACCAGGTCAGCAACAGCATGTTCTTCAGCTTCGGCAGATGATAGGCGGGCAGCTCCATCAGGAACGGTGAGGCCTCGCCCGGTAGCAGCGTGGATTTCACGGTCAGCGCGGTGAGTATCGCGAACACGATGCCAATGACATACAACGCGAACACCATGTTCTGCCCGCCGACCGGGAAGAATGCTGCTGCAAACAGTGCGTATACGGACAGCCGCGCGCCACAGGACATGAACGGCGCCATTAATACCGTAATGATGCGCTCGCGATGATTTTCCAGTGTGCGGGTGGCCATGATGGCCGGCACGTTGCAGCCAAAGCCCACAATCAACGGCACGAAGGCCTTGCCTGGAAGACCCAGCGTTCGCATGAAACGGTCCACCACGAAGGCGGCGCGCATCATGTAGCCGGAGCCTTCCAGGAACGACAGGAACAGATACAGAAAGCCGATAATCGGGATGAACGTGGCCACCACCTGCACGCCACCCCCGAGGCCATCGGCCAGTAACGCGCGCAGCCAGTCGGGCGCCCCCAGGCCGGTGAGCAACTCACCCAGGCCATCGACGAAGAGGGCCCCGGCAGCCATATCGAAGAAGTCCACGAAGGCACCACCGAGGTTGATGGTGAAGGTGAACATCAGATAGATGATGGCGAGGAAGATCGGCACGCCCAGCCAGCGGCTCAGGACAATGCGATCGATCCGGTCTGACTGACTGTGACGATGCTGGTCCGGGCGGCTGACGGCGGCTTCGCACACGCGGCGAGCAAAGCCGTAGCGACCATCGGCCAGCAGGATGTCGATATCTTCGCCTTCCGTCTGTTCGATGCTGTTACGCAGCGCGGTGGCTTGCGTGATGAGCGGCGCCGGCAGCGACTGTAGCGAGGTTACGCCGCTGTCAGAATCGAGGATTTGTGCCGCCAGCCAACGGCAGTTGCCATGGCCGGCCTGCTGATCGGCGGGGATCTGCTGCTGCAGAATCTGCAGGGCCGCTTCGATGCTGTCACTGTAATGCAGGTTGTTTGTCGGTGGCAGTTTCGCCTGGCTGGTCTCCAGTACGGCCTGTTTCAACGTATCCAGGCCTTCACCCAGGTGGGCGATCAGCGGAACAACCCTGCAGCCCAGCGCCTCGGCCAGCACATCCAGGTGGATCTGCAAATGATGCGTCTGCGCCACGTCCATCATGTTCACGGCCAGCACCATCGGCACCTGCATTTCCAGCAACTGACTGGTCAGATACAGGTTACGTTCGAGGTTGGCCGCATCCACCACGTTGATGATGACATCGGGTTCGGCCGACAGGATGTAATCGCGGGTGATGCGCTCGTCCAGAGAACGCGCGCTGTTGTCCAGTGAATAGACGCCGGGGAGGTCGACAATAGCGAATTTGTTGCTGGCGAAGCTGAACTGGCCGACTTTGCGGTCGACCGTCACGCCGGGCCAGTTGCCTATCCGCTGCCGGGAACCGGTCAGCTGGTTGAACAGTGTGGACTTGCCGCAATTGGGGTTGCCCAGCAGTCCGATGTTGTAGTGGTGGCTGCCTCCCGTGTGGGAGGGGGTGTCGCAACAGCTTTTGCTCATACAGCCTGTACGAGTATGTGTTGTGACATGCTAGAGCCGATCGCGATGCGACTGGCATCGAATCCGATAACAAGAGCACCGCCGCGGCGTTGCACAATGTGCAGTCGGGCGTTATTCAGTATGCCCATACTGACCAGGCGTTTCTTCATCAGCTTGCCCGCTTGCACGGCCATGACACGCACATGGGCGCCTGGCTGGGCGCTGGCGAGCGGATAGACATCGGCTGGTGTGGACATATGCGACCCCTATTTGATAATGATTCGTATTATGTGCGAGGCGGGAGCGTGTTGCAATGATAATCGTTATCATTATTGAGAACTATCAACGCAGTCATTATAATCAATAATATAGCGATATTTTCTAAACCAATTATTCGTATTTGGCTGAAGGTGATTGGCTGCACACTGAATCGTTTATGTAGAGCGACGGACGGCGACCAATCTGACTGAGCGGTGTTGGGCGGATTCGTTAATCGCCAATGCGCCGCAAGCCTAGCAGTTTGTGGTTATGGTCGAATTGCAACTCGAACAAGCCATAGACGCCCTGATGGCCAACCACGCTTTGCAAGGCGCTGGCGGGAAACTGTATGCGCTGGCCGCTGCCGGTGCTGACCACCACTTGCCGGACCTGGCCCTTGTAATAGGCGAGATATACCTCGGCGGGTATGGCGAGACGGAAACGTATGCTGCGGGTATCCATGCTGCAGTCGCTCAAAGGTCCCGTGCTCGTACCAGCGTCTGCAGCTGTGCGCTGTGCGGCGCGAATTGCGCCGGCGGCGTGGCCAGTTGCAACTGTGCCAGGCAGGCGGTGGTGAACAATTTGCCGTTGGCCTGACGTGGGGGCGGCTGCAGGGCAAGATATTCCAGCAGTTGCTCCAGCCCTGGATTGTGGCCGATCACCAGCAGCTTCCGCAGGTTCCACGTTGACCCGGACAGCATGTCGAGCAG